>CAZHXC010000328.1:0-4490 GCA_964536145.1 uncultured Spirochaetales bacterium
GGGCGGGAGGATCTCCCGTGAAGACATCGACGCTTTCGAAGAGGGCGGCGGAAAAAGGGCCGGTGGAGCGGCGGCGGAAGCCGCCCAGGGCATCGGAGAAGGTGCTGGTGAAGCCGCTGCAGAAGCCGGCGCCGCCGAGACGGGCGCCGAGGCCGGCGCGGCCCGGACAAAGGGCGTTGGCACAGAAGGAGGCCCGGCTCCTACGGGGGCCGCCGGGCAGCCTGAGTTGCCCGACTTTAGCAGGTGGGGTAACGTGCGGCGTGAGAAAGCGGGAACGGTCAGACGTATTACCGCACGACATACATCGGCATCGTGGCGCACGATTCCTCAAGTGACGCAATTCGCCGAAGCTGATGTCACCGAGCTCGAGAAGTACCGTCAACGGCAGAAGCAGAAAATTGCGGACGCCGGCGGCAAACTGACGGTAACCGCGATACTCGCCAAGATAGCCGCATCCGCCCTGCAACGTTTCCCTCGTTTCAACGCGAGTTACGATGCAGCCTCGAAGGAGATTATCTACAAGGATTACATTCACATCGGCATCGCTGTGGATACTGATCGAGGACTGCTGGTGCCGGCGATCCGGAATGTCGACAAAAAGGGAATAATGGACATCTCCGTTGAGCTGTCTGACCTGGCCGGCCGGACGAGAAACAAGAAGGTAAATCCTGATGAGATGGAAGGGGCGAACTTTACCGTCTCGAATCTCGGCGGGATCGGCGGCACCGCCTTCACACCAATCGTGTATCATCCGCAGGTTGCGATTCTTGGTGTTGGGCGAGCGCAGAAGCGCCTGGTGCCCGCGGAAGGAAGACCCGCCGAACGATTGGTCCTCCCGCTCGCGCTTACCTACGATCATCGGATTATAGACGGGGCGGATGGAGCGAGATTCATCGTGTGGATCATAACCGCTCTGGAGGATCCGCTTGCTGCATTGTTGGACGGAGGTGGCTGATGAGCAAAGAGAAGCAAACCGCGGAGGTTCTTGTCATTGGAGGAGGACCCGGAGGATACGCGGCGGCCTTCCGGGCGGCCGACCTGGGAAAGAAGGTAACGATTGTCGACCCTGAGGAGAACCCCGGTGGTGTGTGTCTGTATCGCGGATGTATACCCACAAAGGCGCTGCTTCACGCAGCGGAGATAAAGCTCGAGGCGGACAGCGCCGGCGAAATGGGGCTCGACTTCAAACAACCCGGGATCGATATCGAAAGGTTACGATCGTGGAAGGACGATGTGGTCTCCAAATTGACCAAAGGTTTAGGGCAGCTGAGCAAACAACGGAAGGTGGAGTTCATCCGGGGAACGGCGCGGTTCTCATCAGAGGGCGAAGTGACCATAGCGCGAGAGGATGAACAGGAGCAAACCTTGCGCTATGAACACGCGATTATTGCAACCGGTGCAGTTCCCAGATCGTTACCGGTGCTTTCCTTTGATTCCGACTATGTGTGGAGCTTCCGGGAGGCGCTCTTGGTGCCTGAAATTCCCGAAAAGCTGCTTGTGGTGGGCGGTGGCTACATCGGACTGGAGCTCGGAACGGTGTACGCGGCGCTTGGTTCACAGGTGACCATCGTAGAGCTCTTGCCCACGATTATACCGCTGGCCGATAAGGATGTCATACGTGCTTATCGGCGGGAAGCCAAAAAACTCTTCAAATCGATACGAGAAAACACAAAAACCGAGTTCGAGGAAACCGACGGCGGAATGCTCGCGACCTTTTCAAGCGGTGAGAAGGAAGAGCAGGAGCGATTTGACAAGGTGCTGCTTGCCGTCGGACGTGCTCCGCAAACCGACGGACTGGGGTTGGAGAATACATCGGTTGAAGTCGATGACGATGGATTTATCGTTACCGATGAGCAGATGCGTACAAAAGATGCGGCGATTTTTGCCGTGGGTGATGTCGCCGGACAACCGCTTCTCGCGCACAAGGGCTCCCACGAGGGTCGGGTGGCGGCCGAGGTGATCGCGGGGAAGAATATTGCATTCGAGCCCAACGCGATACCGGCGGTTGAATACACGGTTCCACAGGTTGCCTGGTGTGGTATAACCGAAAATGAAGCTGAAGAGGAGGGGCGGGAGGTGAAAACCGCAACGTTTCCCTGGTCGGCCTCAGGACGGAATGCGACACTCGGGAAGAGAAGCGGCATGACAAAGCTCATCATCGATCCCTCGAATGACCGGGTAATCGGCGGCGCAGTGGTAGGTAAGGATGCCGGTGAGCTCATACCTGAGATCGCTCTGGCCGTTGAGATGGCGGCACGGGCATCTGATCTGTCGTTGACCATCCATCCTCACCCGACGCTGTCTGAAACGATCATGGAAGCGGCCCAGGCTTACTACGGCTCACCTACGAGCATACCCGGCGAGTAAGGCCGCGATTTGCGCCGCCGCTCGGGCGGTGAGGAATGCGGTGATGAAGGGAGAAGAAGGAGGACAAAAATGAACAAGAGGTTCGACATTACAGGCTTACTCGGTGTAGCCGTCAGAGACGAGCAGGCAGGCATCGAGTTTTACGACAAGTACTCGAGGCAGGCCGATTCCGCAGAAGTGCGGGAGCTTTTCGCATGGCTCAAATCACAAGAGGAGGCGCATGCAAAGCGGTTTCGCAGCATCGAAGGGGATCTCGAAACAAAGGACCAACCCGCCCAGTACCCGGATGAGTACATCGACTATCTCGAAACGTTGGTGAGCGAAGGCGGCGTCGAAGATATCGCGGGTGAATGGGATACCGCGACAACCGACGCCGAACGGCTGGCTCTGGCGATCAGATACGAAAAGGAACAGCTGTCGCTGCAGCAGGAAATCAGCAGCTTTATCAACACTGATTACAACAACGTGATACAGATGATCCTCGATGAGGAACGAGACCATCTTGTCCGTCTGTCAAATATAAAAAAGGCGCAGACCTAACCCGCAGAAGAAACGGAATATAACCTATTTAGATTATTCTATTGGTAAGCTATACAGTATATGCTTGCTGTAAGTCCAATAGAGGTGAATATGATGAAGCAAACTACCGAGCAGAATATGATCAATGCGTTTGGTGGAGAGAGCATGGCAAATATGCGTTACAGACACTTCGCCGAGCGGGCAGACAAGGACGAGTTTCCGAATGTAGCCCGCCTGTTTCGTGCGATAGCAGACGCTGAATACATCCACGCCGGCGATCACTACCGCGAGTTGCGCCACCTTGACAGCGGCTATGTCGCAAACAGCATGGGGGCGTTCGGACCGGGAGATACGGCAAAAAACCTTGGTCTTGCGATTGCCGGTGAGCAATACGAAGTCGATGAGATGTATCCGACGATGATGGAAATAGCCGAGTTCCAGGGCGAGAAGACTGCGCACAGGAGCTTCGAGTGGTCATACAAGACCGAGAAGATGCATCTTGCGCTTTTTACCAAGGCAAAACAGGCGGTCGATGACGGCCGGGATGCGCAGATCGATACCATCCAGGTCTGCTCGGTGTGCGGGTACACCGTTGAAGGCGAGGCGCCCGATGTCTGCCCGGTATGTAATCAAAAGAAAGAGAAGTTCACCGCGTACAGTTAGATCGATTGGATTTTATGAATCGTGGTGAAAATATAACAAAATATAAGGAGTAACAGATGCCTGAACTATCGGATCTTATCCAACATGACGACTGGAAAACAGAAAAACACGTGCCGGTGATTGAATGCCCGGAGAAGGTGAAATCCGGAGATATGTTTGAGGTGAAGGTAACCCTCGGAAAAGAGGTAGATCATCCAAATACTACCGAACACCATATCGCCTGGATCTCGGTCTATTTTAAACCAAACGATGAGAAGAACGCCATTGTTGTGGGGAATTACGAGTTCTCGGCCCACGGACAGTCGACCCAGGGGCCCAACGAAGGGGCGGTTTACACGCATCATTCGGTCACCACGCAGATGAAGACCACCAAACCCGGCGTTCTCTATGCCATGGCTTATTGCAATATCCACGGTTTGTGGGAGTCTACGAAAAACATACTCATCGAATAGCCGTTCATTGCAGCACGGTTCACAGTTATTGTCGGCACCAGCCGTTCCAGGCGCGACCTTGGGATGGCCGGTGCCGATTAGTCTCGCCGCGCTTAAGCGATCCCGATTTCAACTCAACTCTTTTTCTTTGTCGTTTCTATAACCGTTTCACTCCTGAGAGTCTTGCTGACCGGACATTTGTCCGCGATGGAGATCAGCTTTGAACGCTGCTCTTCGGAGAGATCACCGGAGAGCTCAATCATCCGCACGATTTTATCAACCTTGCCTGAGCCGGTCTCGCACTCTTCGCAATCCTTTGCGTGAATCCGGTCGTGGGACAGTTCGATATCGACTCTGTCGAGCGGCCATTTTTTCTTATCGGCATACATCCTGAGCGTCATGGCCGTGCATGATCCGAGAGCACCGAGCAGATAGTCGTACGGGTCCGGACCGGTTCCCTTCCCACCCGATGATTGCGCTTCATCGGCCTGCATACGGTGACGGCCGGCT
>CAZHXC010000329.1:0-4458 GCA_964536145.1 uncultured Spirochaetales bacterium
GGGCACCGAGAGCGCCTCCTGGCTTGCATATCCCACCAGCTGGGCTGCGATCTCGTGATAGACTGAGGGTATTGCTTCGACGCCTGATAGCTCGTGATAGCTGGCCGGAGGTGTCGCCGCTGCCATCTCTTGCCACAGGGTACGGTACGGGGTCGGATAGGCGCTGCGCGCTTCGGTACCCATCCTGCCGAGGGTCAAGGTGAAAAAGAGTATATCCTGACGGTTGAAGCGCGCCGCGAGGTCGCGGATAGCCTTTGTGTAGGCCGCTCTGGTCTCTGCGTCGTTCAAGGTAGGTAGCGCTGGTTCGCCATCGGTGACCAGGATTACAGCCTGGCGTCGGGCGGGTCGAGACCGTGACGCGGCGGCGAGCGTTTCGTACGCGAGGTCCAGGGCCTGCAGTGGATCGGTCCACCCTAGAGCGTCGGCGTTTGCCCAGGCGTCATGCAGGGTTCTCTGTTCCAACACCTCCGCAGTATCCGTCAACGGTAGCTCCAGGTGTCCTTCGGTGCCAAATCGAATCAGCCCGACGCGATGCACGGGGCCTTGGCCCATAGTATCGAGATACCTGACCAGCAGTTCCTGGGTTTGGGCGTGCAGGGCGCCATAGGATGCGGGCATGGAGTTCGAACTATCGATCACAAACAGGATGTCCCATCCCGGCCTCGTCTCGGCGGCTAAGGCGCGGTGAAGCAGCGCACAGCACAACACACAGGCGAGCAAGATGACCAGCAAAAGCAGCAGAGCAATCCGTCGCCACGTCCGTAAAAGGTTGCGTATCTTTTTCATCACGGGCCTCCGTTTTATAGGCCTGGTTACTTGGATTCTCAGCATGAACCCCCTGTCCAAACCCGCTCGCAGTTTCGAGTTGCTTGGGTTCCCCCTTTTCTGCTATAATAGAGGTGGGTTTTTCCTCACCACGCTTCACTCCCTATGTACGAATTCCTCCCCAGATGTTGACGTATCTGTCAGCTTTTGCCGGGTTTTACGTATATAGATACTGAAGCGCTGACATCGCCGCTCCAACGGAACAAGGGCGCTCCACATAGCCTGGATGTTGTGGGAATGGCTCACCTTTTTGATCGGGAGGAGGTGTAGCATGGTGGCGAAAATGCCCTTATCCGGGGCTGTCTCCACAGATGTGCCCGTTGACAGGCGTCCCGCTTATTGCCTTCTATCCACCTCAGAATGGGCGACCTATCGCTGTTTGGAGACAGCCAGAGAATTAAGTGATGTAGGTGAAGACGTTCGCACCCGCGCGTTCTGGAGGTTTTTCAAAGCTCACGAGCCCTTCCTGGCGCGTTGGGCAGAAAGGAACCATTACTATGATCAGACGCTGCGCTACCCTGATCCTTTCGATATGGCCTCCGAATTGGTCAGAGAGGTACTAAACGCCTTCGGTAATCGTGTGCGTCAGGGTTACTACCACGTCACGCAGAGCCGTCCGTGTGCCTATGTCAGGCGCAGCATTGAGAATCGCAACACTGACTTGTTACGTCGCGGCGGTCATCCTAGCCAAGAGGAGTGTCTCGCCTGTTGGGAAGAGTATGAGGGGTGTCCCAGCTTCAGTGCGGTGCACCCCTGGGAAGGTGACTATCGACGATGTTACCGACCGCCGCAGATTACCAGCTTTGAGGACCATGAGGCGTTGTTCTCGGCCGCCGGGGAACAGCAAGCATGGCCACCCCGTTTGAGCGAAAGCGCGACGGGCCTGGATGCTCGGCGTCCCGTGGAAAAAATAGCGCTCAACCACGTCCTCATCACCGAGCTGATGAATAGCCTATTGAGTCTGAGAGAGCGCATTATTCTGATCCGAACCTGTGTTGACAACGACACGGGTCCCGATATCGCTTACGACATGGGGTTGACCACAGATAACGTCTATAAGATCAAGCAACGAGCGCTCCATCGTCTCCTCAAGGCCCTGACCTCCTGAGTGTCCGTAAAAATAAAAGTTCCCGTCGCCGTCAACCCGATGCGGCAAAGAAGTAAGGAAACTGGTATTTGAGGTTTAGTTCCGGGCTTCAAACGCGCATTCTCTTGATGACACGTGTAGCGGTGACTCAGGAGTCGGGAAGTTATTCTCTAATAAGTCCTAAGTGCACGGGATAGAGATAGAAAGCGTGTAACGATTCTGTTTTCGCAGTCATATCGTTTTGAACTAACAGGAACGTTCCGTTCCTGTTACGGGCGTTGTATGTGGGCTGCATGTCCTATCGTGATCTGTGAATTGCTATTTCCACCGCCGGCGACTGCGAAACTAACGATAAAGGAGGAGATTTATATGCGTGATGAAACGAGTCTCTTGAACCCCCGGAATGCCAATCCCAAGCTGAGCGCTGTCGTGCGAGATGTTAAGCAAAGAATGTGGCCCGATCGAGTCTTCTCGCCCGACGGCGCTCAGCCGCGTCAAGACCTATGTCTCAGATCTGTGTCTACCATCCTGAACCGCGATCTGAGTTCCTATTTGGATGAGAAGGTTGTGGAACATCACTGGCGATGTCGTCTGCCCAGGCGCTTCCACGCCTTGCTAGCGCAGCCGGAGGTCTGCAGCTGCCGGGTGACCGGATCCTTGGCCGAACTTTTTGATTGTCTATCTGCCCGAGCGGAGAATCGTAGGCTGAAACAACTGGGTAACATCTATCACCGGCGGTTGCTTCCCCTGATTGGACGCTACTTTGAAGCTCGAGCGCGCGCTCAGTTGGAGGAATCTCTCAAGACCTTGATGCTATTCCAATACCTGGACATGCCTTATCGTGGTTACGACATGGGGCGTGATCCGACAAGTAGCGGCGTGCTCATGATGAAATTGCACATGCTGTGTGGCGGACGGGGTCTCATGACGTGGCGGGAGGACGCAACCGTCCTCTTCGCCATTGAAGGGGACCGTGAGCGATTTGTCACCTGGGTGATGGGGCGCATGTGTTGTTTCGAGGATCGTGACGCCCGGTGCAAAGTGCTAAGCGACGCCTTGTGGAGCACGCTGTTCGCGGAAGCACATAACGATACTCTGGATGAACGTTGCGTCTGGATGGAGTCTGGACGGTCTTCTTCTATTTCAGGGGCTCAGTTTCCTACCCGGGATGCGATCAGCATCCATATACGTGGAAACGGCAGCGATGTGCCGCACACCGTGGTGTTCGAGTCACCCTGGATGCAGGATCGTGGGTGTCGGCTTCAGCGCACCTTGCGCGCGCTTCCGCATCAGGCCTCCACGTCGCACATTTCTGTGTGGGAGCCACACCCCCTGGATGCTGATGCCCGCGCTCGATTACAGCGGCATCTTGCTGCAGGAAAAGCCTTACGGTATGCTTTGGAACAACAGCGTCTGGGTTTCCAACGTCCCTGGCTAGTCCACGCTCTGCACCGTACCTACTCGGAAACCGCGCCCGATGCCTTGCATCTGCTTATAGAAAGCTATCGACAGGGACGGGTGGTGACGGATACGGAGGTGTTGAGGCCCGTCCCCGACGATAAGGATTTGTTGCGGACGCTGACGTTGGTCGTGAACGCGGTCTCTTGCCAGGATGATGGTAGAGCTGCTGCGCTGATATTGTAACGCTCACTACAGATGATTTGCTCGTCGTTAGGCACGAAGGCCCCCTTGGACCTTGTTTCCGGGACACCTGTTAGCCGGAATGCCGTCCATGCGCTCATGTCCAAAGCGCCGTGCTTGCCGAAAATGTTGACTTGTTTCTAAACCACCCGCTGGAACGAAAGCGAAATGAGATAAAGGAAGGTATCATGATCAAAAGCGCCGTGGTGACCTATCCAGAGGGCCTTCCGCAGTTGTTGAAGATGTCGGATGCGGAATTTGGGCGGCAGTTGGGATTCCTGTGGCCGCGGCCAGCTCTACGAGTTGGGCAAACTCTCGGCCGGCAAAGTGGCCCAACTGGCGGGCATGGAGCGGTTGACGTTTCTGGAGCACCTGGCGGACGTGGACGTCCCGGCTATCAACTTGCGCGATGATGAAATTGAGGCTGAGATCGAGGCTGCGCAGGACTTGTGAGCTGATCGCTTTCGAACCAAAACCAAGGGCCGCCCGTGAGTTTCGACTCACGGGCGGCCCTTTTTGCGTTCTGGACTCTCTACCGCACCCGCTCCGTCTGGCCCAAGCCCTGAGTCGTCTTGTGACCGGTGCCGCAGAAGGGCGCGTAGTCGGCGAGAATATTGAGCTTGCGCAGCCAGTCTTTGCCGATTTTGTGGGCCCGCAGGACGTAGAACTGCGCCTCGCCCACAAAGCCGATAACTTTGCGATTGCGGCCCCAGTCAACCATGCGAGTGCGTAAGCTGTAGCGGCTGATAGCGACGTGGGCCTCAACGATATCGAGAAGGGCGATGTTGATCTGATGTTCCTCCGGCGCGAAGTCGTTCCAGCGCAGCAGCCAGGACTGGAAGAGCAGGCGCGGCTCCGGGAGCGGCACGTGCATGCCGCCGGAGCGGAAGCTGGTGGGCGAATGA
>CAZHXC010000330.1:0-4444 GCA_964536145.1 uncultured Spirochaetales bacterium
CCGGTTGCTTCACCGATACCGCTGTTACCTCCCGTAATAACCGCCACCTTGTCCTTTAGTCGTTCACCCATGATTTCACCTCGCACATCAGTTTTTTATTGTCACCTGAACACTATAGCTGAAATGGAATATCCAGTCATGCCTGGTCACATTTTCGGCCGGTTTTGATAGACTGTTCCTGATTTCATTCGGACAAGGTGACAATTGTCCGGCGCCGGTTCGAGAACCGATCCGCGGCGCACAGGAGAGAGTGGTATGTCGACTAAATCGAAAAACATCGTATTTCCCGGAGCCGACTGGGAATCCGCACGGCCCGCAGAAGCAGGTATGGACGCAGGGATGCTGGAAAAGGCGGAGCGCTGGTTTACCGATGCCATGGGTGACAACGGCGGCCGGCTGGTGATCGTCCGGAACGGTCGTGTGGTATTAGAACACTACCACCGGATGCGTGAGGATGAAAAACCCGCAATCGCTTCCGCGGTCAAATCGATCTATTCCAACGTGTTGGGTATTATCGTGGACGAAGGAGGGCTCAGATCCGTCGACGAGCCGGTTGTCGATTATTATCCGGAAATGATGGAAGTCAAAGAGGGCGAAGGCAACAAGCCGGGACGTTACGCTTTTCCCGCCAACCGCAGCATTACCTTCAGACACCTTATCACCAATACCTCCGGTTACATGAAACCGGGAGAAGAACCCGGCAAGGTGTTCAACTATCAGAGCTGGGGAATGAATGTGCTGACACACGCCGTTGCCAAGATCTACGAGCTGTACGACGTGAATGATCCCGAGATGCTTCCCGGTTTCAGGCAGCTGATCAAGGAGAAGCTTGCCGATAAAATCGGTGCAAACTGGGAGTATTCATACAGCAATCCAGCTTTCAACGACCGGCTACAAGAGGGCGCCCGGCTCGATATATTCGGCTACTATACCCAGGTGCACTCAACCGCACTGGATTTGGCGAGAGTCGGGTGGCTCTGGTGTAACCGAGGACGATGGGACGGCCGCCAGGTTGTTCCCGAGGCCTGGCTCCGTGACACTTCGGTGGTAGCCCCGGATATCAAGGCCAATTGCCCGGAGGAACAGTGGCGGTATGGGCACGGAATCTGGACGAACTCGGAGGGGAAGCTGTGGCCAATCCTGCCGCGAGAAGCGTTTGGCGCAAGCGGCGCCGGGGGCCACTACTGGACGGTGTTTCCGAGCAAGGGGCTTGTCGTCGTGCAGAATCCCGGCCGCTACCATGCCGGTGACAGGAGCATCATGTCCAATCCGGAACTGCTCAAGATGATTCTTGATGCCTGCAACTGAGGCCGGCCCTGAACCCACCGACCGGACTCAGGGAGATTACCGCTACCGGACGGCCCGAATCAGGCTTCCGCGCCGATTGAATCGGGATCGAGATGAAGATCGTGACACGCCTTGACGTAACTCGCCGCCGTCCACGCCTGGAACGCCTTTCCCATGGGACGGCCGGTTTTGGCGTGGTGCCATTCGTTGAACTCCCAGTCCTGGGCAACACCCTCTGAGCAGAGCGTCGTGAGTTTTACCAGTTCCCTGCGCGCGAGAGCCGTCATGCCCAGTTTGTGTATGTAGCGGACCCACAACCCTCCGACAAAGGGCCATATGCCGCCGTTGTGGTAGTGGTCAGGGAGGTTCAGGAGATTGACGGTGAAGTATTCCCGCCATTCCGGGTCGCCTGCATACACCGGCGGATAGAGGTTCTTTATCGGTCCCGGCTCGTTTGCCCCCACACCCCATATGAAACGAAAGGTCATCATCGCTCGTTCGTAGCCGATGAGATCCATCAGGTATGCAAGCAGGTTTGCGTACACGTCGCACCGCCAGCTAAAGCTGAACGGAGAGACCTGAGCCACCAGATACCGGGTGTCGCCCATACCAAATTGCACTTCGTTAAAATTGGGGAGACCTTCATCGGTCGCCGCCGCCGTGGACGGCCAGAAGGTTCTTGTTATGCGACGGCGCACCCGTTCGGCCAACGCTTCGTACTCCTCGGCCTTTTCGTCCGGACCGATATGCCGAAGGATCCGTCCGTAGCACACGAGTGCGCGATACCAGAGCACCTCATCATAAAGGACGTGATAACTGCGGGCAAAAAGGTCAGTCCAGTCTCCCGCCTCCGGAATCTCGAGGAGACCGCAGTTGTTGGAGTCATGGGCGCCGAGCCAATCCATCGTTCGCTGCAATTGCCCCCCACGCTCTTCAACCATGGACCAGTCACCGGTTATCCGCGAATAGTGCCACAGCGCTATCATCACCCAGAGACCCGCGTCAATGGAACTGATACCGCCCACACCTGCATATTCCGGCTCGTTGTTATCGATGCCGACGTAACAGGGAATCTGCCCGGCGGAAGACTGATGATCGAGAAGCGTAATAAGCGTGGATTTCTGGCAATCGCAAATGTGTTCCTCTTCCGCTCCGAGGGTCCAGATGACCGTCATCGCACCATCACGTGCCCAAATTGCGCGGTAGTTCTCGTCAGTGCCGTAGCTTCTGTTGTCCTGCAATGAGCACGCGGTGAAACCTTTAGCGGTGATATTCTTTTCGAGGGCTTCTAACGCTTTGGCATAACCTTGCTTGAGAAAATCCCTCTCTTCATCACTGAGCTCCCGGTATTCTTCAGGTTCAAATAGTATTCTCTTTGCCGACAGATCTTTCCTCCAATGTCTCAGGTAGGCACCGGCCGCAAGCCGTATACGGTTGGCGCGCTTCGAGGATAGCTTCTACCATGCGCACGCCGCCGGCGCATCTCCACAAAGCCTACCACAGAGCGGGTGAACGCAGCAATGAGAGAGGCCCTTCCGACCCTTCACAACGCGGCGCCGGATTTTGTATGTTGGGGATATGATCCGCGGCGTTACTCCGATTGCTCCCCGGGAGCTTCGCACAAACGATAACCCGATGCAGAGCACAACGTGGGCCTTTCTCAAGTCCGCCCGCGGGATGCAACCGATGGCGTTCCGCGTTGAGACGAGCTGTGGCGTATTGCATCTGTTACTCCTGCTTAGCCGAATTCCTTCAGGAAAGTACACCGCCTACTGTCCGTGGGGACCCGAGATAGCGATACCCGAAGATCTCCACGGCCTGTTTCTCGAGGAACTCTCCGAACGTATAAAGCCGATGCTTCCGTCAAATACGGTGGTTGTCCGGTACGATCTGCCCTGGGAGAGCCCATACGAGACGCCGCAGGACGAACCCTCCGTACAATCGATGGAGCTGAGGATGAACATCGGCACGGAACAGTGGCGACTCAGGAAAGCCTCGACGGATATCCAGCCGCCCCATTCGGTGGTGATACACACAACGCGTGATCTCGATACGCTGCTCGATTCTATGAAATCAAAAACCCGTTATAACATTCGCCTTGCCTACCGGCGCGGGGTGGAGGTGAAAGTCGGCGGCGAAGATAAGCTCGGCAATTTTTTCCGGCTCTACGAAAAGACGATGGAAAGAAAAGGACTGCGTGTCCATCCGGAGAGCTATTTCCGTGATTTGCTCACCGCATCGAGGCACCCGGCGGCTACGGACACCGATGTGCTCGTTCTTTCAGCCGAGCTAGGCGCCACAGCTGTCGCTGCGATAGTTGTGGCGGTCACCGAACACTATGCAATGTATCTGTACGGCGCGTCCGACTACGCCAACCGCCACGCGATGGGGCCGTATGCACTCCAGTGGCGGGCAATCGAGGAGGCGCACCACCGCAGCTGTCTCTACTACGACCTCTTTGGTGTCCCGAAAGATGCAAATCCGTCGCATCCGATGTCGGGTTTATTGCGCTTCAAGGCCGGTTTTGGCGGCGAGTTTGTCAACCGTCTCGGCTGTTGGGATTTTCCTTTTGACGAGCAAGCATACCAGGCACTCCGGGGCGCGCAGCTTGCTGAGTCGGGGTATTATGTGTAGCGGAATCGCTTTGTGCGGTGCGAGGTGCCGCAGAAGGTAGTAGAGTAGCCAAAAGCGGCCAGTATCTGTAAACCCGTCTCCCGGCCGGGCGCAAAAAAAGGGGGCAAGGCTCTCGCCCTGTCCCCCAAGTCATATAGACTATATCCGGGATCTATCCAAAGAAGCTACGCAAAGATGTCTGTAAAACCCCAGATCGTTACACCATTGTTCAAATTGCCGACCCTGCCGTTGACAACCGGATCAAATCTACCAAATCTGTTTAGTATTAGTCAACATAATTAGCGAAATTTTTGCAAAAGTTAATTAATGCTGCAGATATAGGCGGTTTTCACAGCGCTACTTGCCGCGTCTGATAAACACGGTCTCCGCTATCTCACGGTCGACGGCAAACTGACTCTGATCGGTCTGGAATACAAAGCTCGGAAACGCTTCGATCAACTCGACCGTGACGCCCGGTACAACACCCATCGCCAGGAGCTTATTGAGTATTTCGGTTTCCGCTGGATTGATGTATGCGATGGTA
>CAZHXC010000331.1:0-4413 GCA_964536145.1 uncultured Spirochaetales bacterium
GCCGGTATTCGCACCGGATTCAGTCATCTGTCCGGCTTCATCTCCCTTCCATCGTATGACCGATTTCAGCCAGGTGCCCTTACCAGGCTCAGACTCGAGCTTGAAATCCCCGGAGTTGCTCTTGATATTCGGAAGACCCATCCCGGCTCCAAAACCCAACTCCCGGATCCAATCCGGTGCGGTTGAAAAGCCGGGTTCTACCACCTTCTCCACATCCTCGATCCCCGGTCCCTCATCGGTCACTGAGATGGTGATTTTTTCGCTGTCTAATTCCGCGGAAATCCGGCCTCCGCCGCCGTAAATAATCAGGTTCATCTCCGCCTCATAGGTCACAATTGAGATCCTTCTGATTACATCAGGGTGCATTCCTAAGTAGGCGAGATTTTTTTTCAGCTTGCTCGCCACCTCGCCTCCGCGCCGGATATCGCCGCCGGGCACCTTATAGTTGAACTTGAGCTCCGTATCATCAGAAATCACTTCGCCAAAGAAATTGGTCCCGTGGTACTGCTTGATCTCCTTCTTGTAGTAGTCGATATCGAGAGCTTTGAGGAGACTGACGATGACATCAAACCTGGTAACGATACCGACAAGCTCGTCTGTTGAGCGGTCGAGGACCGGGAACTCGTAGTGCCTGTACTTTTCAAATTGCTTTATTGCATCCACCATCGGCTCGTCTTCATAAAGCGTGATCAAATCCACCGACATACAATCGGCAACCGGTATGTCCTTTGCGTCATCCCGGAGCCAATTGATATAGTCCTCAACGCTGACAATCCCGAGGAGTTTTTTCCCGCTGACAACGGGAGCGGCGGTGATTTTTTCGGTTCGCAGGATTCCCCGGACCTCGCTCATCATCGTTTCAGGTGATATGGTCACCGATTCCTGAGCCGCGTCGCGGATTTTAAGCTCGTACACCAGCTCCTGTACTTTATGGATCTGTCTGAGCCGTCTCATGAGATTTCGTCACTATCGATCATTCCCGCAACATAGAGCCTGCCGCAGGCGTCATACATCGAAAGAGGCGTGATCAGGAGGGGCATCTGGTTATCCCGTGCAAGCTCGAGCGTCTCTTCGTGGGGCATTTTCCCGTGGACAAAGCATACCGCGGCAATTTCTACCATTTCCGCGGTCCTGATAGCCTGTGGTGTGGTAAGACCTGTCAGGAGGATCGATTTTGGCCGGCTGTGGCTGAGGATGTCACTGTGTAAGTCGGAAGCGCAGACATACACAATTCCGTCCCGGAACCACCCGTCGTCGAGCAGAATCTGAGCGTTTAAGGCGGTCAACAAATCTTGTACAGAGAAGGATTTTCCCACAGCGGCGTCCTGTTGATAATGCTAGGTCATCGGGTCATATTTGTCAAGGAAACGCTTTGGCCCTTCCGGCGCGAACCGCCCGCGGGCTGTCCGGGCTTTGGCTTACTCACCCTTCTATTATTGGTGTCAACTCGAAGAGCACAACCGAATGCCCTTCGAGCGTAAAGGTGAAGCCGGTTTTCCCGGAACCGTCGGATGCCAGGTCCTTCTCTTCCCGGGGCTGCAGGCGGGCCGCCTCACGCAAGCCTTCGAGTTGTTTGCCGGTGGGGCTTTGCGGCCCGCCCATCGCTTTCCACGCCGTGTAGGAGTTTCCTTCTTCTCGATTGAGCCGGTAGCTTCTCACCGAGTAATCACGGCGCGGCTCGAGACCGGAAAGCGCAACCTTCACATCCACGCTGCCTGAAGCATCCCAGTCGTCGTGATGAGCCACTGCAAAGAGACGTACCGTACCGGCCTGGTCTTCCGCTGCAACGGCCGAAACGTCAAAACCGCTTCCAGGCGCCTCGCACCCGGCTTTGTTTCCGCTGGTAACTCCCAGCCGGGCGCCGCCGAGACGTGCGAGCATGCGAAATACGTTCAGAACGGGTTTGTCGATTCCGTTGGTACTGAGGCACCGCAATCCTTCAAAGTATTCTTTCCCTTCGAACTCGAAGGCCCAGGTAACCATGCCGTCGACCCTGAAATCGACCAGTTTACAGACCGCATCGGCGAGAAAACTCGCGTAGTACTCGGTATTGCGGAACTCGAGATTTGGGTTGTCGTGTATGCCGCCGGCTGCCCAGCCATCGGGATCACATTCGGAGAGGTTGACCTCGAGTGCTGCAAACTCGGGGTACTCGTCGATAACCGCGAGTCCCGCGCTAACGTGGCTTACCAGTGTCTCGATGCTCGGTGTCTGTTTGACCGCCGCGTGATCTGTGGTGTATCTCGCGCCTTTTGTGTGAAACGTAATGTAATCGAGACGCGTTCCCCTGCCGCCGGTTGCACTGTTTTCACCGTGAGCGCAGTGGGCAAGAAAATCGCGCAATACTCCGGCTCCTTCCGGACGCCCGGGAGATGTCACCGCGGGTCCTCCAAGCTTCGCCTGAGGTATCACCGAATGAAGCGCCGCTTCAGTGTAATCGAAAAGCCGGCAATACTCCCCGGTTGTGCCGTGCCAGTAGAAGATATCGGGCTCGTTCCACAGCTCCCAATACCAGCGGCTCACCTCCCGCAATCCGTACCGCTCGAGGCAGTGCCGGGCCAACGCTCGCACAAGATCGGCCCATCGTGAATAGTCCCTCGGAGGGTATCCCCACCCGGCGTCTCTGATGGCGTCGTACTGAACATCCTCCGGAGCGCTGGTGAGTGCCAGTGGCATGAATCCGATTTCCACAAACGGAACGCAGCCGGACTCGAGATAGGTGTCAAAAATTCTGTCTATGATCTCCCAATCGTATACGGGATTTCCCTTTGAATCCTCGGTATAGACGTTTGTGGATCCCCATTTGAGCCGACCGGTACCGTCACCGGTACAGAGCAGAAAATGGCATCGGATGAAGTAGGGGCCGTCGGCCATGGCCCCGAGTTTTGCAAGGAGCTCCTTGCCGTTTTCCGTATAGGTGTAATTTGGTTCGTCGTATCCGACAAAATGCCAGATGCGCCTCAGTGGCGACCGCTGCGTTGCGTCGATGTTGATATGGATGTTCGTGGAAGGCATTCCCCCTGCATTCATGCTGATTCTCCCGAGTTCTCACGTCTATGATTTTGCTTGAGTGATTGTACACGTATCCGCTTTACATATCAAATCACCTGCTTTAGGATAAGCGAAATCTAATGCATAGCGGAGCGACGCTAACAGCTTCTCCCTCGGATATCGCGGACTCGGGCGCCACTTCGTATCCGGCAACACAGAGTGATGCTGTCAATCTCTTTGCGGAAGCTATGCAGGTATTGGGCAATGAGATGATGAGTAGCGCCACCACTTCCAACTATGCGACAAAAGGTGTAACTACAGACACCACTCCGCTCGAATGGAGCGGTTCGGTCGGCGGAGGAACGGTAGATGTAACGGGCTCGATGACGACGAGCTATACCGATCCCGGTCAGGACTATGTTCCTGAAGCCAACACCGACTACGACGATCTGGTCGCGGCAAACTCTCAAATTTCCTACCAGGGAACGATCGACGGAGTAACCCTGAGCGGTACGACCAACTCCTACACCCTGAACGGAGAGATGGATGTGGAAGCGACTATGAACATGAGCATAGACGTGTATGTCGGCACGGATCTTGATCAGTTTTCCGATACCTCGGTAGATATGGATACGACCGAAGTGACAAACGACATCATGACATGGCTCGAGAATCAGACAGTCACGCTCAAGGTCTACAATGACGATGATGAGCTCATCGATGAATACACCGTGCCGATAACCGAAGTAACGGATGTCTCAGGAATAGTGTATGACTGAGAGCCGGACCGTCGGCCGTTCATGAGACGCCACGAGCGATCGTCAAAAAAGCGGGGGATGTCACTCCGCCGTTTTTTTGCTATGAGGAAAAAACGATGACCGACAAACTCTTTGAAACCTATCGAATCGCCGATAGAACGGCTCCAAACCGGTTTGCAGCCCAGGCAATGGAAATAAACAGCTCCGAATCCGGCGGCGCCGCCGGTGATACGGTGATCAACCGGTATAACAGCCTTGCGGAGGGCGGCTGGGGAATCGTATTCCTCGAGGCAACCTCAATTACAGACAGACACCTCGCCAGGCCGAACGGTCTTGTGCTTTCCCGGGAGAATCTGGACAGCTTCAAACGGCTTGTCGATTCCTTCAAATCGATAAACGACAGCTCGCTTCTGATCGTTCAGCTGACCCATTCGGGGCGGCTGAGCGGTGAGTTCTCCCGGAAAGTGAAAGCGTACGAAGACGAAGAAAACGAGATACCGGTACTCACGGAGGCCGAGCTCGATGAGTTGCCGCAGCTCTATAACAACGCCGCAGGACTGGCGAAAGAGGCGGGATTTGATGGTGTGGATGTCAAAACCTGTCACGGCTACCTGACCACCGAGCTCTTACGTCCTTTGAACCGCCGGAACGACAAGTACGGCGG
>CAZHXC010000332.1:0-4389 GCA_964536145.1 uncultured Spirochaetales bacterium
CGGTGGTGGCCGCGGACGGCGCGCTGGCGGATGCCGCGGCTACGGCGCTCTGTAACCGGGTTCGTAACCTCGAGCATATCGATCCCGCTCTGCAGGCAGGAATCGAAATTCCCGGTGTCCAGGGGGTGCTTATCGTATTAGGCGATCAGGTAGGTATGATAGGCGACCTGCCCGAGCTCGTACGCAATTGCGATGTTGGGGCGTCGAGCAAAATTACACGTAATTACATCGGAACTATTGACTTCCGTGAATCGCTTTGAGTAAATTTCTGCCGATTTTCACATTACAAGAAAAAAACCCGTTTAACGGAAATGGAGGACTGAGATGAAAGTAAAACCTATCGGTGACAGGCTACTCGTCAAACCGAGCCAAGGTGAAGCCAAGACAAAGGGAGGGATTTTTATTCCTCAAACCGCACAGGAAAAAACCACAGAAGGTGTGGTGGTCGCTGTTGGAGATGACAAGGACGTCATCAAAGTAAAGGTGAAGGATCAGGTTATCTACGACAAGTACGCGGGAACTGAAGTCAAGATCGATGGTGAAGACCATTTGATTATCAAGATGGACGATGTTCTTGCGGTAATCCAGTAATAACCCACGAGGTAATAAGAAATGGCAAAGCAACTTGTCTACAGTGAAAACAGCAGATCAAAGCTGTTCGCGGGGATCGAAAAAATGGCGAGTGCTGTCAGAGTAACACTCGGCCCCAAGGGACGGAACGTCGTACTCTCAAAGAGTTGGGGGCCACCTGTGGTGACCAACGACGGGGTTACCATAGCAAAAGAGATTGAAGTTGAGCAGCCCTTTGAAAACATGGGCGCCAAACTCCTCAAAGAAGTAGCCACCAAGACAAACGATGTGGCCGGTGACGGCAAGACAACGGCTACACTGTTGGCGTACTCCATTGTAAAGGAAGGGCTCAAGGCGGTCGCTGCCGGCGTCAACCCGATGGAGATCAAACGCGGTATCGACCACGCAGTAGAGATTGCGGTTGAGAGTATCAGAAAGCAGTCAAAAAAAATCAGCGCAAAGGATGAGATTTCTCAGGTCGCAACGATATCGGCAAACAATGACGGGGAGATTGGTGCGTTGATTGCCGAGGCGATGGATAAGGTAGGAAATGAGGGTGTTATTACCATAGAAGAGTCCAAATCCATGGCAACGGAGTTGGAAGTCGTTGAGGGCATGCAGTTTGACAGGGGATATGTATCGCCTTACTTCTCGACCAACCGTGAGAACATGACCGCGGTGCTGGAGGACGCCCTCGTCCTTATCCACGACAAAAAGATCTCCACAATGAAAGACCTGTTGCCGCTGTTGGAGAAGATTGCGCAAACGGGCAAACCGCTTCTGGTGATAGCAGAAGATGTAGAGGGTGAGGCTCTTGCGACCCTTGTGGTGAACAATCTGCGGGGAACGCTCAAAGTGTGTGCGGTCAAGGCGCCGGGTTTCGGCGACAGACGGAAGGCCATGCTCGAGGATATTGCGATCCTGACCGGCGCCGAGGTGATTGCCGAAGAGCTTGGCATGAAGCTCGAAACGGTTGATGTCAAGCAGCTTGGTTCCGCCAAGATGATCAAGGTAGAGAAAGAGAATACAACGATTATCGAAGGGGCGGGAAAACAGAAGGATATCAAGGGGCGGATTGAAACCATCAAGCGGCAGATAGAGGAAACCACGTCGGATTACGACAGAGAGAAGCTGCAGGAACGGCTGGCGAAACTTGCAGGCGGTGTCGCGGTTATCAACGTAGGCGCGCCGACCGAGGTGGAGCTCAAAGAGAAGAAGCACCGGGTTGAAGACGCCCAGTCCGCAACAAGGGCAGCGGTGGAAGAAGGAATCGTGGCCGGGGGTGGGATAGCCCTCGTAAAGGCGCAAAAAACGCTTACCGACGCCAAAGCCGCCTCCCTGACGGATGCCGAGAAAGCGGGCTACCGCATCGTGAGGAGGGCTCTCGAGGAGCCGATCAGACAGATAGCGACCAACGCGGGACTTGACGGCGCCATAATCGCTGATCGTGCTCGAAATGAGAAAGACAATATAGGGTTCGATGCACGGGCAATGAAGTGGGTGGATCTGATGAGCGCGGGTATTATCGACCCGGCAAAAGTGACAAGGTCAGCGCTGCAAAACGCGGCCTCTATCGCGGGGATGCTCATTACCACCGAATGTCTGATTACCGATATTCCGGAAAAGAGACAGCCGGCACCGATGCCGGATGAAGACATGTATTGATGCAAAGCGCCGGTAACTCCGGCGCTTTTTTATTCTTTCCGTAGCGGCGCGCTCTGCGTCGTGGGCGAGACACGCCTGCGCCTCGATGAGAAACCGGCGGAAGCTCTTAGGTTTCGCGAACAGCCCCAGGAACGGCATCACGAGCGTGTACCGCCGCCATCTCGCGGGTGCCGTAAACGTCCGGCACGTTACGGGGGCGGCTCGCGACGTAGATGCGGTAGCGCGCCGGCACGTCGCGGTAGAAGTACTGCATCAGCCGCAGACGTCCGCCCACGGTCGCAAGTCCGTCGCTTAGGCCCGGCAGGACAACGAGGGGCAGAGCTTGTTGTCCAAAGGCGACGAGCTCGAACTCGGCTTCCCCTTCGGTGGTCTTATGTTTGGTCCTGACGGTGATGGTTCCGTCGAACCGTGTGCCGGGCTCCGCCCGATCTTTCCGCTTCCAGCCGTTGCTACCTCAGTTGAGAATAAAGCGCATGTACGTTCCCACCCTGTAAAGGTAATCCACGGGGCAGTCGCCGGTGAACCGGCGCTCTCCAAAACCTTTCAGGATGCAGGAAAAAAACGTCCATCAGCAGCTCGCGGTCGGGTTCCGTGTAGATGAATGAATAATGGAAACTCCTATTCTGGGCATTAAGGGTTAACGAGGGAAAGAATCTGGGAACCCGCAGGCACAAGAAGCACCACCGGGTAAGCTTTGGTATGGCTGTGGTGGAAATCGTCATTCGAGAACCCGACAGGCCAATATCCTGGCAACTTGAATCTCAGCGCGAGAAGCGAATTCGGGCAGGGGACCGCCATCTGCACATCCGATCTTCCGTTGATCGCCACGGTCATACTCGCAGCTGTTTTTCTCTTTCCGTTTTTGGTGGCGATGCGGCAGGAAAACCGCATGTATTTATGGGTTTCTTTGTGTATTTTATTATACTTCTGATCGTTCCGTTGGCTATCTCCCTTTTAATGTGATATAGTTTTTTATTACAGATTCACTGCGTAGGTGTACAGAATCTAAATTCCGGGTGACGAGATGCAGGTGTTGCTATGGTTTAATCCTTTGCCTTCATGAGATTTCGTGCCGTTTCTGCAACTCGAGGCTGCCTTCGGGAACGTCCTGTTTTACACACTGATCCGTATTGGGGGATATAATGAAGAGAATGCTGGTTTTTATTGCTGTACTGGTCTTTTCGCTAATTGGTTGTGAAGAGATCCTGGACCTCGTTGGCCCGGAAGAATACGATGTGGAATACCACGATAACGGAGCGGACCTTGGCGTTCCACCCGCTATTCAATCGTATGCTGCGGGAGTTGCGGTCGTTGTAGCCCGGGAGAACACGCTTTCGCTTACCGATCATACATTCGACGGGTGGAACACTGTTGCCAATGGATCGGGAACCTCCTATAAGCCGGGGGATACGTTTACTATGCCGGCGGCAAAGGTCAATCTTTACGCTCAATGGGCACCGGATGTATCGGCATCGTATTCAATCACTTTTGATGCAAACGGTGGCAGCGGTACCATGGACCCGCAGGTCCTGGAAGAGGGAGAAACCGCAGCGCTGACGCTTAATGCATTTACCAGAGACGGCTACACTTTTTTCGGTTGGGCCACCTCCGCTGCAGGGGATGTTGTATATGCGGATGGGGCGAACTACACAATGAGTAGCGCGGATGTAACTTTGTATGCGAAGTGGACGCAGTCTGCAACCTATACGGTGAGCTATGACTCCAATCAGGCGACCGGGGGCACGGCACCTGCAAACCAGACAAAGGCTGCAGGCGTAGATCTCACGCTGGCTTCCAACAGCGGGAACCTTGTACGCGACGGCTACACCTTTGTCGGGTGGAATACCGAAGCGGACGGCAACGGCACCGATTACGCGGAAGGGGCAACATATACGGATGACGCCGAGCTGTTGTTGTACGCCAAGTGGGCGGAGTTATCAGATTATACGGTGAGTTATGACTCCAATCAGGCGACCGGGGGCACGGCACCTGCAAACCAGACAAAGACTGAAGGCGTGGATCTCACGCTGGCTTTCAACAGCGGTAACCTTGTACGCGACGGATACACCTTTGCCGGGTGGAATACGCAAGCGGACGGCAACGGCGCCGATTACGCGGAAGGGGCAACGTATACTGATGACGCGGATTTGTTGC
>CAZHXC010000333.1:0-4057 GCA_964536145.1 uncultured Spirochaetales bacterium
TATCAGCCCCATGGCAATACCTGCCACCGCTTTTTTTACGGGAACCCCCGCGTCAAACAGCGAGAGCGATCCGCCGCAAACGGATGCCATGGAAGACGAACCGTTTGATTCGAGTATCTCCGATACGATTCTGATTGTGTACGGAAAATCGGAGTTTTCCGGAAGCACCGCTTCGATCGCCCGTTGTGCGAGATGTCCGTGACCTATTTCGCGTCTGCCGGTGCCGAGTCTTCCTGTTTCTCCAACGGAGAAAGGCGGGAAGTTGTAATGGAGCATGAAACTTTCGTAGCGCTTCTCCCCCTCAATGTCGTCTATCAACTTTTCGTCCGAGATAGTTCCGAGGGTGGTAACCGCAAGGGATTGCGTTTCACCCCGGGTAAAAAGTGCGGAACCGTGACTCCTCGGGAGAACACCGATTTCACAATTTATCGGCCTTATATCCTCAGGTCCGCGTCCGTCAGTTCTCAGTTTGCGGTCGAGTATGGAGCGCCTTACAATTTGGCTTTCGATTTCCTCAAAAAGCCCGCCAACGAGACCCTTTTCCTCTTCCGGCACCTTTTCTTTAAAATGTTCAAGGGTTTGTTCTTTTACTTTGCGGATAGCCGCTTGCCTGTTTTCTTTGCCCTTCACAAAGCACGCTTCACTCAACAGGGGTGTGGCATACGAACGGATCTCCTCAGAAGCTGTCAGTGTCACCGTATCTTCAAAGAGCGGCAGCTTCTCCTTGCCCGCTGCTGAAGCGAGTTCCTCCTGTGCGGCGCAAATCGCGGCGATAACACCGCTTGCAAAATCTATTGCCTCGATCAAGGCATTTTCCGGAAGTTCCGAAGCGCCACCTTCAACCATGGTAATTCCGTCTTCGGTACCGGATACCACGATATCGAGATCGCCGTTTTCTATCTGATCAAAAGAGGGGTTGATAACATACTCACCGTCGACTCTTCCAACGCGTACAGCCCCCACGGGACCATCAAAAGGGATATCCGATATGGTAACCGCGGCTGATGCCGCTACCATTGCGACGACATCCGGGGGATTGATCATGTCCGCCGATACGACGGTAGGCACCACCTGGATATCACGTTTGAACTTTTTTGAGAATAAGGGCCGCATGGGCCTATCAATAAGCCGGCTCACGAGGATTTCTGAATCCTTGGGCCGGCCTTCCCTTCTCAAGAATCCACCGGGAATTTTCCCCGCGGCGTAAAACTTTTCATTGTATTCCACCTGAAGCGGAACGTAGTCTAGATCTTCGACCGGTTTCTCCGAACAGCACACGGTGGCAAGCACGGAACAGTTCCCGTACGAAGCGTACACCGCGCCGTTTGCCTGCTTGGCCATTCTTCCGGTCTCAAGTATCAGGTCATAGTCCCCGACACGAATTGAAACCTTTTTTTGCATAATAATTCCTTTAATGAGTTAAAATTTTAATGTAACGATTAAAAAGCGTAGGAGCGAACTTACTTACGCAGTTTAAGCTTGACGAGTATTTCACGATATTTCTCTAGATCGGTCCTCTGGAGATACTTCAATAGCCTTCTACGCTGACCAACTAGTTTTAGCAAACCCCGTCTTGAATTGTGATCTCTATTATTGCTCTTAAAATGTTCCGTCAGTTGCTCTATTCTTCTCGTCAGAAGGGCAATTTGCACTTCCGTCGATCCTGTATCTGCTTCTTTTGCACCGAACTCTGTTATAACTTCCTGCTTTTCTTCCTTGGTTAATGACATTCAAAATACTCCTGGTATCACCGTTCAAAGCAGAACGAACGGTGTGTTTCACATGATTTTGTAAACAATAGTGTACTTATATCGCCGGAAAAGTCAATTGTTCCGTCAATTACGACCCACTTCAGTGTCTATCCCGGTACAACCAGCCGGTATTGTACGGCGTTACCGCTCTTTTCCACAATCGCCAACAGCCGGCCGGACATATCGGTGACAACCACCTCCCCGTCGGTTACGCCCAAATCGCGGGGATACATCTTCATCCCGTGTCTGGTCCGGTGCGCAACCTCATCCGGTACGGATATCACCTGCAATCCGTCAAGGGAAGCCAAAGCGGCAGCCGCGGATATCGTATCCCGTTCAGGAACAATTTCCTCAGGACGCCGGCTCTCGTCGACGCAAAAAGGTCCTACCTGGGTGCGCCGGAGATCGGTTACGTGTGCACGGGACCCTGCCGCCTTCCCGATATCTCTCGCAAGAGACCTTATATAGGTACCCTTGGAACAATGCACGTGGACTGTGAGATCCGGCGGCTCGAAATCCATGATATCAAGCTGATAGATTTCGACATTTCTCGGCTTGAGCTCCACATGCTGACCAGCCCTTGCAAGCTTGTATGCCCGCTCTCCCGAAGTATGCACCGCAGAGTACTCCGGCGGTATCTGTTGGATCGGCCCTCTGAACTCTGCTACCGCCCTTTCTAACGCTTCAATCGACGGTACTCCGGCGGTTCCTATAAGCTCTCCCTCAGGGTCTAAGGTATCCGTTTCCTCTCCCAAACGTAGTGTCGCGACATATTTTTTGTCCAGACCCGACAGCCACGGGACCAGCCGGGTACACCACCCGGTTACCACGACAAGCAGTCCGGTGGCAAACTTATCAAGCGTTCCGGCATGACCGGCTTTGCGGGGAGCACCCCGTTTTTTGACCGCTCCAACGGTTTGGAATGAGGTGATCCCCTCAGGTTTATCGACAAGTATTACGCCAAAGCGATTCAGCTCAGATCCTTCAATTTCTGGGTTATGCGAAAACCCTCTGCTATTGTGTCGTCTTTCTTGAACCGGAGAACCGGTGTGTTCTTCAGACGTAGTTTACCCCGTAACTTATGTTGTATAAAACCGGCGGCGTGGTTGAGCGCCGTCACGGCCTTCTCAGTATTCTTATCGCTGCGAATGCTCGATATGTACACATCGGCATACCCTAAGTCCTTCGAGACTTTTACGTGTGTAATCGACAGCAAGCTGTCCACACGTGGGTCCTTTATAACACCCTGCATAATGAGGTTGCTCAGCTGTTCGCGGATCAGATTTTCAATCCGTTTGAGCCTGTGTTCAGACACCCGCCCGTTCCTGCGTCAGTTTTTTGGCTACTTCCTCTACTTCGTAAACCTCAAGCTCATCGCCGACGCGGATATCGGCATAGTTTTCCAGCCCTATACCGCATTCATAACCCGATTCCACCTCTCGTACGTCATCCTTGAAGCGCTTGAGAGAGCTGATTTTGCCGGAGTGGATTTCCACGCCGTCTCTGAACAATCGCACGTTTGAGTTTCTTGTCACCTTACCGGAGGTTACATAACACCCGGCGATCGTACCGATCCGAGGCACCTTGAAGGTGTCCCGCACCTCGATCTTTCCGACTACCGACTCTCTCAACTCGGGCGACAGCATTCCTTCCATGGCCGACTCTATGTCGTTTACCGCATCATAGATAATGTTGTATTTTCTTATTTCCACCTTTTCCTGCTCGGCGAGCTCCTGCGCCTTTGGCGTGGGCCGTACGTGGAAACCGACGATAATTGCATTTGATGCGGAAGCGAGGTTTACATCATCTTCCAGAATCGCACCCGCAGAAGCCCTGATAACCACCAGCCTGATTTCAGATGTGCTCAGTTTTTCCAGGGCCGACTGCAACGCTTCCACTGATCCGTGGACATCGCCCTTGATTATTACCTTCAGATCCTGGACTTCGCCTTCCTGTATCGAATCATAGAGGTTGTCGAGGGTTATTTTCCGTACATTCTGGGCTTCGCCCTGCTTTTCGAGCTCCTGTCTCTTCGACCCGATTTGTCTCGCGTACCTTTCGCTTTCAGTTACCTGAAACGGCGCACCGGCGTCAGGTACTCCGGAAAAGCCGAGAACCTCCACCGGGGTGGCCGGCGTGGCTTCATCAGTTTTCTCACCCTTGTCGTCAAACATGGCGCGGACTTTTCCAGGGTACACCCCTGCAACAAAGGCGTCTCCTATCTTCAGGGTTCCACGTTGCACCAGAACGGTTCCAACAATACCTCTGCCGTGCTCAACCTTGGACTCCACGACTTTGCCCTCTGC
>CAZHXC010000333.1:4067-4380 GCA_964536145.1 uncultured Spirochaetales bacterium
GGCAATCGTAGTTGGCGTCCAGCTCAAGAAGCTCCGCCTGAAGAAGGATGCTCTCGAGAAGCTCTCTCACCCCCGTGCCTTTGAGTGCGGACACTTCGTTGAACAGCGTATTTCCACCCCAGTCTTCCGGGATGAGATTGTATTCGGAAAGCTGCTGCTTCACCCTGTCCGGGTTTGCGTCAGGCAGGTCTATCTTGTTTACGGCAACGATGATCGGCACACCCGCCTCTTTGGCGTGATCCACCGCCTCTATAGTCTGCGGCATGACGCCGTCATCCGCTGCAACAACCAGGATAACGATGTCGGTTATCTG
>CAZHXC010000334.1:0-3249 GCA_964536145.1 uncultured Spirochaetales bacterium
TTTCGGTCAGGACGGTATGACAGTCCGGCTGAAAGATATCGCTTACCTGCAGGGGGTTCGCGAGAATCAGCTCGTTGGTTTTGGTCTTATTACCGGATTAGAGGGCAACGGTGACAGCTCGAACTCCGCACTTCTGAAAAACGTGCTGTCAAATCTTCTCTCTTCCTTTTCAATCACCCTCGACGCGGAGGAGATCACCAGCCGAAACACCGCGGTGGCGATGGTCACCGCCGATATCCCTGCGTTTGTAAGACCCGGTGACAGAATATCGGTGCACGTCTCGAGTCTTGGTGATGCGAGGAGCCTGCAGAATGGTGTCCTGCTCCAGACACCCCTCAAGGCGGCAAACGGGACAACATACGCGGTGGCTCAGGGGCAGGTAGGGACCGGCGGCCGGAACAACGGACCGGAAACGGTAAGCGTTATACCCGGAGGAGCCATTGTAGAACGTGAGGTGCTTTCGAGCTATCTTGCAAACGGGCAGATCTCCATACTGCTTCACAATCCTGATTTTACTACAGCCTCCCGGATAGCCGGAATGCTGAGAGACACCTATCCGGACGAAACGGTGGCAGCGGTTGATGCTTCACTCATTCAAATAACGCTTCCGGAGGAATCGGTAGATGACCCTGTAGGATTCATTTCCCGGATAGAAGAGCTGGAGATAGTGCCGGACACACCGGCGAAGGTGGTGATAAACCCGAGGGCCGGGATCGTCGTTGTCGGCAGAAACGTCAAGATCGGTCAGGTTGCGGTGAGCTATCGAGAGACCAGGGTGGATATCGGAACACAGAGAACCCGCAGTAGCGAAGGATCAGGTGAACAGGTATTTGCCTTCCCTGAAACCCCGACAGTAGATGATTTGGTGAATCTCCTTCAGGCAACCGGATTGGAGACCGACACTATAATAGAGATACTCAAAGCAATAGAGCGGGCGGGCGCGCTGTACGGCCGGCTCGTTATCATGTAAGGGTGAGAAAATGATGGATGTCGATATTGCTCGCATGCAATACGAGAACTTAGCGCCACAGAGAGCAATCCGGAACGCACATGCCGGAAAACGAAACGACGCATTGTATAAGGCGTGTCAGGATTTTGAGGCGATATTCGTTAAGCAGATGTTGAAATCGATGAAAAACACGATACAGAAAAGCGACCTTACCGGCGGCGGATTTGCAGAAGAGATATATGATGATATGCTTTACGATGAATACGCAAAAAAAATGGTGAAAACGGCGGGTTTTGGCGTCGCGGACACCTTGTACAATCAGCTTTCACACGGTGTATAGTTACAAAAAAAGTATACAAAAATATACACGACGGCATGATCTGAAAAACCTTCTAAAAATCAGAAATCGATAAATCTTTGCTATTGCTATATTTAGAATTCGTAGCGTTATTGCATCCTGCTTGGCATGCAAATTGCTTATTATCCTGGAGGTATTGCGATGAGCGATCAGGGCACCGACAGGAAAGAAGGTAACGATGCCTTGCAGGCGTATTTTCAACAGATAAAGAACACACCCTTGCTCTCGTTTGACGAAGAGCTGGCTCTGTCACGCAAAATACAGGACGGAGATGAAGAGGCAAAGCAGAGACTCATTGAGGCTAATCTTCGCCTTGTGGTGAAAATTGCAAAGGCATATATTACACCGGATGTGAGTTTTCTTGACCTGATTCAGGAGGGAAATCTCGGGCTCATTCGTGCCGCCGGTAAGTATGACTACAAGAAGAATGTGCGGTTCTCGACCTATGCGGCATGGTGGATAAAACAATCGATCGTGAGGTCTCTCTCCAATAAGAGGCGTGCAATCAGGCTCCCGCACCGGAAAGAAGAAGCGCTCAAGAAGATACAGAAAACCTTTTACCTGCTTAATCAGCGTCTCGTGCGCAAGCCGTCGGTTGAAGAAGTGGCGGAAGAGCTGCGCATGAAGGTAGAGGATGTCTCGTCGATACTAAACGCGGCCTCATCGGTTGCATCGCTTGACAATGAAAACCATTTTGAGTCAGGCAGTCTATTGGATGTATGTGAAGATAATTCGTTCAACCCGGATCACGAGCTGATGGAAAAGAGTATGCGGGAAGAGACGATGAAGTTCCTCGAGCATCTTCTCGAAAAGGAGAAACAGATCCTGCTTTACCGGTTCTCCTTCTATGGAGGCAAGAAGTATACGCTGAAGAAAATCGGTGAGCAGCTCGGGATAAGCCCGGAGACCGTACGGCAGATCGAAATGCGGGCGATACGAAAGCTTCGTGAGCACGCCGACGAACTCAGGGAGTACGTGTACAACTGATAATCCGATTGACCCTAAACGGCAATGACCGTATCTTGCTTTCGAAGTGCAGAAGAACCGACGAATCGTATACACAATTATTCTATTCTCCGTAATAGCGGTTTGCCTTGGTGCCATTCTTGCGCTATTGCCCGATCAACAGCCGGGTGAGGAAGCGGCGTCACGAGAAACGATTAGCGATGATGAAGTGACAGGCGAAGACAGCGCTTCGGAAGGCCGCGATTATACGACGGCGGTTCCCGGTAAACCGGAAGAAAAAGAGGTTCCGTCGGAGGTTCCCAGAGAAGAGCAAAAGGCAGCTGCCGGCGGAAAGCTTTACATCATCATTGACGATGTCGGGAACAGCCTAACTGATTTGAAGTACTTCTTGAATGTACAGGTGCCGGTTACCTTTGCCGTGATGCCGGAACGTACTTTTTCAGATACATCGGTGAAGATGCTGAAAGAGGTAGGTTTTGACGTTATTCTTCATCAACCGATGGAGCCGGTGGGAGATTTCGACCCGGGAGTAGGGGCCATCAAAACCGGAATGAACAAGGAACAGATATACAGAATTCTCGAAAAGAATCTGCAAGGTTTTGAAGGTGCCCGTGGCATCAACAATCACATGGGGTCAAAGGCTACCGCAGATAAGGAAGTGATGACCGCGGTGATGAGCTATCTCAAGCAGAAGGACATGTTTTTCCTCGACAGCGTTACTACGGATAAGTCTGTGGCTCAAGAGATTGCGGTAAGCCTCGACGTGCCGTTTGCCAGGAGAAACGCGATTTTTCTTGACAACGATGGTGATAAGAAGGCTATTGAGAATGCATTTTTATCGGGCACGAAAATTGCGTCGGCCAACGGCTCGGCAATAATGATCGGCCATTTGAAATCGCGAGCGTTGGTGGATGTGATAAACGAGATGTCCGGAAAGCTCAAGGCATCGGGCTACTCCTTTTATGGTATATCATCC
>CAZHXC010000334.1:3259-4365 GCA_964536145.1 uncultured Spirochaetales bacterium
GGTGGGTTTTGAAAGTCCTCGGAATAGAAACAAGCTGCGATGAATGTTCGGTTGCTGTGGTAGAAGACGGCAGCCGGATACTCAGCAATGTCGTGGCTACACAACTCGACATTCACAAGCCGTACCAGGGCGTTGTGCCGGAAATCGCGTCGCGGACGCACACGGAATGGATTCGCCCGGTTGTTACCAATGCGCTACATGAGGCGGGGATATCACAAGAACAGATAGACGGTGTCGCTGTGACAAACAGGCCCGGACTCGTCGGTTCTCTACTCGTGGGGCTCTCATTTGCAAAGGGATATGCCTACGCTCTCGATAAGCCGCTTATCGCGGTTGACCACATCAGAGCGCATCTGTATGCCGCGCATCTTGAATACGAAATAGACTATCCCTACCTGGGGCTCATCGTATCGGGTGGGCATACGATCATAAGTCGGGTGGATGACTTCGATACGATCACCGTTCTCGGTACAACCATAGACGACGCCTGCGGAGAGGCTTTTGACAAGGTGGCAAAGCACCACGGTTTTGGATATCCCGGCGGAGTTGCAATCGATAGACTCGCGCGCAAGGGGGACAGTTCGGCTTACGCCTTTCCAAATCCTTCGCTGCACAAGGGAGACCACGAATATGATGTTTCTTATTCGGGTCTGAAAACGGCGGTCATAAACCAGCTTCATCAGTTCAAACGCTCCTCCGGCGAAGAAAAGCCGGAGGATATCGCGGCGTCGTTTGAAAAGGCGGCGATCGATCTGTTGATGCGTCGCGTTAGAAGAGCTCTGGAGAACGAACGGTTGAACCGTCTTGTTGCCGGGGGTGGGGTTGCGGCAAACACCTACTTCAGAGAGCTTGCCGGCCGGATGCATGGAACCGAAATCTACTTTCCTTCGTTAAAGTTGTGTACGGACAACGGCGCGATGATCGCCGGGCTCGGGTACCACTATCTGAAGAACAATATCACATCGGAAAGAAGCATAAATGCGTTCTCGCGGGTTGATGGTTTTAAAAAGACATACCCTTAGGCGCCAATACGCGTAGGCGGCAGTACGCGCGGCCGGTGGTTTGACTATGAGCCCCCGGCGAAGTAGGATCTCTGTAATATGAAT
>CAZHXC010000335.1:0-4365 GCA_964536145.1 uncultured Spirochaetales bacterium
TTTCACACCTGCGAGCTCGCTTGCGCCATAGCCCACTCCGGGGGTGACGGAATAGAGGAGCTTGTGCTGAGCGGCGAAAAACCGGGTTACCGTCTGCAAGTCAAATCATCGAGGAGCGGCAGACCGGTCCCGCAAACCTGCCGGCAATGCGAAGACGCCGCGTGTATTGAAGCCTGTCCTACCGGCGCAATCAAGCGGCTCGCATCCGGTAAACCGGTGCTGGTCAACGAAGAAGAATGCGACAAATGCGGGGCATGCGTTGAGGCTTGCCCGTTCGGAATGATGGCACTCGCGCCTGAAACGGGCACGGCGATGAAGTGCGATCTCTGTATCACACGGCTGGCGAAACATCTCGAGCCGGCGTGTGTCGCTTCCTGCCCTACCGGGGCGCTCAGCTTGAGCGATGATGAATCGGAGAGCAAGAGCAAAGCTCAACCGGCGGCAGGTTCAGCCGGTGGGCGCGCGGGGCGTTGAGAAACAACGCCTCTGTGTAAATCTATATGTAAGGAGTAGGTGCACATGTCAAAGATCATCGCAACCGCAGCGATCCGCGGGGCGCACAACATTGTAGCCACCGCCGAAGAGAATTTGAGCAAAGCAATAGAGAAGCACGGGAAGGACACCGCGCTCGCCTATCCGAACACCGCCTATTTTTTGCCGATCATGTTGCTCTTTCTTGGGCAGAAGGTGAGTAAGCTTGGAGACCTGGAAGAATCGTTGCAGGAAGCCAAAAACCTGCTTGGTGAGATTCCCAGCGACAGCCTCTGGCTCCCCTATCTCGGGGAGACCCTTGATTCGGGTGCTGCAACGTTGATTGCCGAAGAGATCATAGAATCGCTCAAGTACCTCGAACCGAAACAGACAAACGGTATCTGGCTCGGGTTCACCACGGACAATATCCTGAGACTCCAGGGTATCAAGCTCGTGGACGGGCGGATGCCCGGTTTCGTGGCAATCGCAGGCGCTACCGAGAAGAACGAGGATGCGGTACAGCTCGTCCGCGGTTTCCAGGAGCGCAATATCCTCGTCTTCATGGCGGGCCATTCGGACGGCAAGGCAATAGCGGAGCAGCTTGCCGAAGAAGGTATCGAGATGAACTGGGACACCTACGTTGTTCCCTACGGAAAGGATATTACCGCCGCTGTACACGCCCTCAACTTTGCCGCCCGTTCCGCTATGACCTTTGGCGGCATCGAGCCGGGAGACATGAACGGAACGCGACAGATCCTCTTGTACAACAAAGACAGGGTACACGCATTTGTGATGTCCCTCGGCAGGGACAACGATGTCCGAAAGGAGCAGATCATATCCGATGAGAAGTACGCCACCGCCGCCGGAGCAATCAACTTCGGTTTCCCGGTAATTGCGGATGAGCCGATCCCGCAGATTCTTCCGACGGGAATATGCACCTACGAACACGTGATATCGGGGATCAAGCTCGAGGAGATTATCAGCAGGGCCATCGAGCTCCGCGGTCTAACCATCAAAATCGAGAAGATACCCATTCCTGTACCCTTTGGAGCAGGTTTTGAGGGTGAACGTGTCCGCAAGGAAAATATGTATGTCGAGTTTGGCGGCAAGTACACTGAAGCTTTTGAGCTGGTGCGAATGAAACCGATGGATGAAGTCGAAGACGGCAATATTGAGGTGATCGGCCCTGAAATTGACGACATGGAAGAGGGGAAAGCCTACCCTTTGGGTATTGTAGTTGAAGTTGCCGGCCGTGAGTTCCAGGAGGACTTCGAGAGCGTGGTGGAGCGGAGGATTCATGAGTTTATCTCCTGCGCAAACGGCATCTTCCACATGGGACAGCGCGCGATCACCTGGGTCCGTATCAGCAAAGACGCACATGAGAAAGGCTTCAAGATCAAGGACTTCGGCGAGATACTCATCGCAAAGATGCACGATGAGTTCTCGACAATCATCGACCGCGTTCAGGTCAAGGTATACACCGCCGAAAAGGAGACGGAAGAACTCGTGGCGGTTGCGAGAGAGGTATACGATCAGCGCGATGACAAGATAGGCAATATGACCGATGAGGATGTCGAGGATTTCTACTCCTGCACCCTCTGCCAGTCATACGCGCCGGATCACGTCTGCATTGTGACACCCCAGCGTTTGGGGCTGTGCGGCGCATACACCTGGCTCGACTGCAAAGCCTCCTATCAGATCGATCACCACGGACCTAACGAGCCGGTAAAGAAGGGAGAGACTGTCGACGCGGTAAAGGGCTCATGGAAAAACATAAATGATTATGTTGCGGTTAAATCGAACGGCAACCTGACCAAGTTTAACGCCTATTCGATGATGGAAGACCCCATGACATCCTGCGGCTGTTTCGAGTGTATCGCTGCGATTGTGCCGGAAGTAAACGGAATCATGATAGTAGACAGGGATTTTACCGAGATGACTCCCGTTGGAATGAGCTTTTCGACTCTCGCCGGTCAGATAGGAGGCGGCATCCAGACGCCCGGGTTTGTGGGAATCGGCAAGCTCTATATCTCCAGCCCAAAGTTTATTTCCGCAGAAGGCGGTCACAAGCGAATCACCTGGATGCCCAAACAGCTGAAGGAAGAGGTAGCCGAACGGCTGCAGCGGCAGCTGGAAAAGGAGGACATACCGGAGCTGTTCGACCTAATCGCCACCGAAGATGACGCCGACTCACCGGAAGCGCTCCTTGAATACCTGCAGAAGGTGGGGCATCCGGCGCTCGAAATGGAACCGATGTTTTAGGAGGTAACTATGCCATTGACAGGAATGCAGATCTACAAATCTCTACCCAAAACCAATTGCAAGGACTGCGGCTTGCCAACGTGTATGGCCTTTGCTATGCAGGTCGCCGCAAAGCAACGCGCCCTCGAGGACTGCCCGCATGTCTCCGAGGAGGCAACGAGCGCACTCTCAGAATCATCAGCACCACCAATGAAACTCGTCACCATCGGTTCGGACGAACGGAAGTTCGAAGTGGGCCAGGAGACGGTCATGTTCCGTCACGAGGAGAAGTTTCACCGGGGCACCGGTATCGCCGTCAGGTTCAAAAGCGGGATGTCGGACACTGAGATCGACGAAAAGCTGAAGACGGTAAACGCGGATGTTTTCATGCGGGTCGGCGAGCGGTTGTATGTGAGGTTCTGCGCAATCGAAGTTGACGGTGTTGATGATCCGGTGACCCGGACGAAAAAGATAGTCGACACCAGCTGTCTTCCGGCAATCATCATGGGAAGCGATGCCGATACGGTGAAAGCCGCCGCCGGCGCCGTGAGGGAAGAAAAGCCGCTTATCTACCGTGCGGAAAGCTCCAATATCGACGCGATGGCCGCGGTCGCAAAGGAGCTCAAGCTACCGCTCGCGGTTCACGCCTCCACCCTCGAAGAGCTCGCGGACCTGAGTCAGAAGGCAAAGGACGCGGGTGTTGAAGATCTCATGCTCTCCTATGACTGTGAAAACCTCGGTGATACCGTCAGAACCATGACAATCGCCCGCAGGGCGGCACTAAGGAAACAGTTCAGGCCCCTCGGTTATCCCGCGATTGTCGATGTAAAAACAGATGATCCGATGCTCGAACCGGTGTTCGCCGCATCCTGCGCTGCGAAATACGCAGGCATCGTCATCGTAGACGGCGCCGAGCCGTGGCAGGTGCTTCCGGTGCTCACCATCGTGCAGGATGTGTACACCGATCCCCAAGTACCGAACACCGTGGAAGCCAGTCTTCACGAGGTTGGAAATACCAACGAAAACTCGCCGGTTCTCTTCACCACCAATTTCTCGCTCACCTACTTCAGCGTTGAAGGTGAGGTTGAGCGGAGCAAGGTACCGACGTATATATGCGTTGTGGACACCGAAGGGCTCGGCGTCCTCAACGCCTACGCCGGTGACAAGATCTCCGCCGAGAAAGTGGTAAAAACGCTCAAAGACCAGGGTGTAGCGGAGAAGGTGAAGCACAGAAAGCTCATTATCCCCGGTCTCTTGCCTATTTTCAGGGCAGAAATCGAAGACACCTCCGACTGGACGGAGGTAATCATCGGGCCTGAAACTGCAAGGGAAATACCGGCGTTTCTGACAAGCAACTGGAGCTGATGGCAAAGTACACCGTCACCCTCATTAACCAGAACAAGACGGTATCGGTCCTCTCCGGTACAACGCTGCTCGAAGCGGTCTCACAGGCGGGTATCACGCTCAACAACCTGTGCGGCGGTGACGGTATCTGCGGGCGGTGCAAGATGATTGTCCGCTCAGGAAGAGTGCCTGAAGAAGTTTCGCAGAAACTGACACGTGACGAAATACGGAGAGGCTATGTACTCGCCTGTCAGGTCAAGGTGTACAACGATCTTATCGTGGAGATCCCCGAGGAGACCTTTGCGCGGG
>CAZHXC010000336.1:0-4334 GCA_964536145.1 uncultured Spirochaetales bacterium
GAAACGTCCCTCCCGTTGGGATATTCTGTCGATACGCCCGTGGAGCGCTACCCCGGCCAGATCAACTTTGAGCGCATCTTCCAGGGCATGTAGCCGCGACCCGCGAAATCTGCTCCTGTCCGCTTCCCGGAATCTGCGGAGCGATTCGTCCGCACGGCGCAGGATGTCGTTTCTCACCGGAGCGAGAAACCGGGCGCCAAGCCACGGTGAAGCAACAGACCGGACCAGATCTTCCACAGGCACCGAGCTCTCCTCCGCACGATTACCGGGATCTCCAAAGTCTGCGGCACGCGTTTGTGTTCCATCATTGCGCATATTCCGCAGCAATTCTGCAAAGAGACGGTGATAGAGAATCCCAAGCTCCCGCGGGTCGGTGTAAACCGTGGCGAGCTCTGCCTCTTCGAGCTTGAGCACCCGGCTCAGCAGGAAGCGGAACTTGCAGTGCTTCCATATATCGAGATTTGTAGGCGAAATGACGAGATCTCCGGCCGCATGGAGCCGTTCGGCAATACCGGCGGTCAGCTCCGGATTTTTTACCGGTTGCGCGGTAACATCCACACCCTTATTCTCCAAACCCGTGCCGGCGATATACTCGAGCCCCGCCCGCTGTACCCGGTGAATCGGTTCCTGGAAAGATCCTGCGCCCCGCCAGTAACGCAGCTCCGCGCTGTAGGCTCCGGGAATGGCCTCCGGAGTGGCTGAGGGTAAGCTCCTCACGGCGGTCACTGCGCCTTCAAAGCCCTCGAGCGCGGCGCTGAAGATCACCTCTTTGCCCGAATGTTCATAAAGCCTCAGATACGATTCGGTAAAATCGCCTGCCTGCCGCACCTCTTCAGGAAGCATGTTGAGCGGAAGAAACCGGTACTTCTGCGTTCTTACGGCGGCCGCTTCCTGAGATAACCCGAGTACAAAGTGGTGGTCCGGATAGATCCCCGCTGAAACCCGGTAGTCGTAGACCTGAATCCCGTCACCGCGCTCCTGTGGTACGTATCGTCTATCCTGCAGCTGCAGCATCCAAAGCGAAAACGGTGAATCCAAAGGAATATCGCGGATGTGCGCCGCACTCTCCCCAATCCCGCTCAACAGGTCCAGCGCCGCCGAATAGGGAAGGCTTTGCTGCTGAGAGAAGCGCGAAGTGTCAAGAAACTGGTTGTTGAATGCCATCACCGCCGTTCTCAGGTCGGGAAAAGTCGATGCCCCGGTGACGGCCTGCGCGGATCTCCTGAGACGGTTGTAGTAGTCAAGGAGCCTCTCTCTCCCGGCGCCCCGAAGCCTCCGCGCCCATTCGTCAACCTCGACACCACGGCTTCTGGAATTCTGTATCCCGTAGTTTTCTATCCCAAAGCTAATAAGACCCCGTCCGGCATCCCGGTTTCTCCAGGGGTAGGCCGCATTGAGGAACAGCTGCTTCAATGCATCTATCGAGAAACCCGATGCGACACAGTCGGCAAGCAGCCTGTATATCCTCACCTCGGCGTATTCGGAAAGAGGCTCGCCTATCCGCCGCACCAAGGGAATGTCGTAACATGCAGCCTGATCACGCAACTCATCTGCGTACCCGGTTGTGTTGGCCAATGTTATCGCGATAGAGCCCGGAGCGACACCTGAGTCCAACAGGCGCCTGCACGCCAGGCAGGCCTGTTTTACTTCAACCCGGGCGTTGGTGTAAGTGAAAACCGTGGTGCCGGGGGAATCAGTCAAGCACCGAAGCTCAACAGGTGACTCTTGCAGGAGCCCCTGGTATTCCGGAAAATCCAGAATGACATCCGGGAAAAAGAGAATGGCCTTCTGCCGGACCTCTGCGCGAGAGAGCTCTTGCAGAGGTTCAAACAGATTGTGGGCGTCGAGAAAATGCTTGTACTCCCGGTTAACGATCTCGAGATCCTCACGCAACGTCGGACTAAGCAGCGAGCCTGCATGCCTGTTGGAGAGCAGTTGTTCAACCGCCGGCAACATGCGGGCATAGCTTTTTATAAAGGGTCTGAAGGAATCAGCATGCTCCGGTAGAAGAAGCGATTTGAGGAACCTTGCATCGGCGTTCCGCCTAAGAAGGTCAAAGGTAAAACACATCCTCAAGAAACTATTGACCGGCGCCGCACCTGCCCTCACCGGTAACACCTGTTCCTTGAATGTATCCCAAGACAGAAAGCGATCCGACCGCACGGCCCGTTCCGTTGTAAAAGACAACGCTCTCCGTCTCCATGACGCGGCGGCTACCTCAGAGGGAAAAACGAAACAGGTATCCCGATCCGCCAGGTATTTCTGCAATGCATTTTCTACCAACCGCACGCCGATTACGCTATCACCATACAACTCCTTGTGCAAACCCTTATAAATCGACAAAATATTGCCGATGGCGTTGAAAATACCCAACAATTTGAAAAACCTTTGCATCAGGGCGCTGAGCGAATCGATGGACATTCGAACCATGAACCACCTGATCAAAGAAATCATTGCCGACTACGACATCTACAAACGCACCGGATATCCTGAAAGCATGGCTATCCCAAATATCGACGTAGCACGTCAGATCACAAATGACGTAATTCAATCGGGCAGGTTCCTCTCGTTTGTACGGGCTCTCGTGGATGCTCAGGATAAAGGAATCATGGGCAGACAGTATCCCATATCATTCCTGCGGGAAATTTTGAAAGGCACCTACGAGCTTGGGTTTGTCTTTGACAACGCAAACAAGATGTTCGTAGAGAATCCCTCGTACAGGAAAACACGCAACTGGGGAGTGTTGCAGGAGGGAGAGGAGTACGTGATGGTGCTTCTCGATATCGATATCGTAGCAAACTCGCAGCTTGTTCGTACAAATCCTCCTGAAGCAATACAAAAGACCTACACGGACCTTCGTTCGATGGTGAGCGCGTCGGTGGAGAAGCGTAACGGCCGATTCTGGAAATGGGAGGGCGACGGCGGGTTGGTGGCGTTTTTCTTTGGGGATAAGCACACCGCCGCTGTTCTGAGTGCGATGGAGATAATCAACGAGCTTTTCCTCTATAATCGGACTTCCTGCGTTCTAAACAGACCGCTTTCGGTAAGGATTGGAATTCACGGTGGCGCATGCGAATACAGTGCAAATGAAGAACAGACCGAAAAACTTGAGACAGTCAGAGAAACCAATGATTTGGAAAAGGCGGCGGAGCCCGATTCCGTTTTTATCAGCGTCGTGGTGAAGGTGATGCTCGATGAGTTTCTTTCCGTCCATTTCCCGCCGGTGGGAACAAAAAAAAACGGGCCTTTCCGATACGCCCTCGAGTTGGAATAACCGGTGAAAATTATTGTATGTACTGAAAGCAGATCTCTCATAAAAACCTTCAAGGCCATCGACAAATCCCGTACATTTGATCTGGAAACCGCAGCCCCCAATAACGTTAAGCAGGTTCTGTCGGATAACCGGGAAAGCGCCCTGGTGTATCTCGACGCCTCGGTTTTCAGTACGACTCAGATCAGACGGTTTCTGAAAACACCCGAACCTGAAGATAACTACAGGTTTGGGATTATCGATGGAGCCGGCAATATAGATGACCCGGCAATCCTTTTCTATCAGGGCGCCGCAGACTATATATCAAAGGATCTCGCTAAACAGGGAATCACCGTCGCACGCCTCAAACAGGCCGTCTCCTACTGTGATTTCAGCGAAACATTCCGGGATGCACCGCCAAGACCCGTCCAAAAGGACGACTGGAAACTCTCGGGAACATCCTGGGCGGGGGTGAAGAGCGGAGAAGAGTATACCTTCTGTTTCATGTATATCGAAATAGATCTGATTGACGAGTGGAAGAACAAATCCGGTCACCGACATCTCGATGAGGTAAAGGCAGCATTTCAGCAACACGTGAATCAATTCGCAGCGGGGCTTTCAGGTAGAATCTGGATGTGGATGGATCTGTATGGTGTTATCCTGTTTCCTTTTGACGGTAAGAAATGCGATCCGATAATCGAAGCGATGCGGCTCGTGCTCAACCGTACGATCATTTCGGCGGAACAGTATGAGTACACCACCACGATCAGCTACAAGATCGCTCTGCACATCGGCAACACCATATACAAAAGCCGTGGCAATACCGGTACAATAGTCTCCGACAGTGTCAACTTCCTCTTTCACGTCGGGCATCAATTTGCCAAACCGGGTAATTTTTATCTCACCGAACCCGTCTCTCGCTTCATACCAAAAAACCTGGAAGATTGTTTTCTTCCTGCGGGCACCTTTGAAGGGATCCCCATTGTGCGAATGCGGCTTCCGGTGACGCCCGCACAATAGAATCACGGGCGGGATTAGCGTGTTATGTATCAGATGTGGCCCGGAAGCAGTGCTCCGCGCGCAG
>CAZHXC010000337.1:0-4298 GCA_964536145.1 uncultured Spirochaetales bacterium
CAGCCGCAGGATGAAGCCGAGCTGCTCCGCCGTCCGCCCCTGCCCGAGGGCCCGCAGCACCGCCTCCCGCAACGTCGGCTGAGCCGCGAACGACAGCAGCGCCCGGCAGATCACCAGCACCGGCAGGCCGATCGCGACGGCGAGGTCCAGCACGGTGCACGACGCGTCGGCCGGGTCGATCGGCACGAGCAGACCGCCCACGCCTTCGACGAGCATGAAGTAGACATAGAGAAGATAAAAAGCATTCGGGACCTGCGGCACCTGCCGTTTACCACCAAGGAAGATTTGCGGAAGAGCTATCCCTACAACATGTTTGCCGTACCGCTGCGTGATATCGTGCGCATTCACTCCACATCGGGTACCACCGGAAACCCGATTGTGGTTGGTTATACGAAAAATGACATCTCTATCTGGGGCTCGCTCATGGGACGTGTTCTCACCGCCGCAGGCATCACGAGCCAGGACTTTGTACAAATTGCTTTTCACTACGGCCTCTTCACCGGCGGGTTCGGGTTTCACTACGGTGCCGAAAAGATCGGTGCGTCGGTCATCCCCTCCTCCACCGAGGACATACGAAAACAAATCACCATAATAAAAGACTACAAGACTTCAGCGCTCATTAGCACGCCGGGGTATGCGCTGCATATCGGGCTCATTCTCGAAGAGCAAAAGATCCACCCTGAAGAGCTCTTTCTCAAGAAGGGTATTTTTGGCGCCGAGCCCTGGAGCGAAAACCTGAGGGCCCAGATAGAAGAAAAACTCCACATAGAGGCGTATGACAATTACGGATTGAGTGAGATCATGGGCCCGGGGGTATCCTTCGAATGTTCACAGCGGGACGGGCTGCATGTAAATGAAGATCATTTTATTGTCGAGGTAATCGATCCTGAAACATGCGAACCCCTCGGATTCGGTGAGGAAGGAGAGCTCGTTTTTACGACGATAACGAAACAGGGTTTTCCTCTGGTACGGTTCAGGACCGGCGATATCTCTTCGCTCATCGAAGCGCCTTGTGAATGTGGCAGGACGCTTCTCCGTACTAACCGTATATCCGGCAGGACCGATGATATGATCATCGTGGAAGGAAACAACGTGTTCCCCATGCAGATAGAGCAGATACTACTCGAAATGGAGGGGGCGACCCCGCATTATCAGATAGTACTCAAACGCGATGAGGGTCTCGACACGCTCGAGATCAATCTCGAGCTATCCGAACGTCTCGCCTCTTTCGATGAGGTCAAACGGCTCCAGAAGTTTGAAGAAGAGGTGGCGGACCGGATCTACGAGGATCTCAACGTCAGAGCCAGGATCAACCTCGTTGAGCCGATGACGATCCATAGATCTGAGGGAGACAAGCTCGAGCGGGTGGTAGATCTGCGGGAGTAGGCGGATAGGCGGCGGCACTGCTGCCTACGCCGCCGCGCCTAACTGAAAGGCCTTCAGGTTCACATCCACAACGTGCTCCCCTTTCCTGCCGAATATCTGCTTTATCGCATCCTGGAGAATCTCCGCATCGATGGGCAACGAAGACGATGCCGCGCCTACCATCACCATGTTTGTCGCAAGCATCGAGCCGGCCTCTCTTGCTAACGCATCGGAATCCACCATTCTGTAAGAGGGGAGCTTCTTGATCTGACCGTACACGTCATCAATATCGGGGTAATTCGTGATATTCTCTATCGGGTTCTTTGAAGTAACGAGAATCCCTTCCGGAGAGAGATAGCCGACATAACGGAGGCTTTCCAAGGGCTCCATGCTCAAAACCATCGCCGCGGTCCCCTGAGCTATGAGATCCGCGGCAACATCGTTGTCCGAGATCCGCAAGTTGGCCAACACTGCGCCTCCACGCTGCGCCATGCCGTGTACCTCCGACTGTTTTACCTGAAAACCCGCCTTCATCGCGGAGAGGGCGATAATGGCCCCCACTGAAAGCACTCCCTGTCCACCTACACCTGAAAGTATGATGTCGTATTTCATACCGGCTCCTTTCTGCGCACGGTCCTTTTTGCCGTCTCCACGCATTCACGTACTGAAATGATGACGGACAAGCCGTTGTAGGCGAGCTCGCTCCGCAAGGTTTCCTTGTTTTCCTCGGTGTATTTCCTATGCGCATTGACGGTGAGAACATGCTTTGGATCTACACCGATTCCTTCCACGAGTTTGGCAAGCTTTGAGGAGGGAAACAGCGTCTCCTGTCCGCCGGTCATCGCCACGGTTTCGTTATCAACGATAACCAGCGTCATATCCACATCATTTGCAACCGCATCCATCAGCGGCGTTATCCCCGAATGGAGAAAGGTGCTGTCACCAATCACGGCGATGACGTTTTTCGCACCCGCTTCAGCCGCTCCTTTTGCCATGCTTATCGAGGCGCCCATGGCCACGATTGTTTCAGGAACCTGGAAAGGCGGTAGCGCTCCGAGGGCGTAACACCCGATATCCGAGGTGACTGAAGACTCATCAAGCTCATCCATCACATCCTTGATGACGGTAAAGGTGTCGATATGCGGGCATCCTCTACAGAACTGCGGCGGTCTGCCCGGCAATTCGAGACCTTCCAGATGAAAACCTTCGCGTGCCGGAAGCCCCAGAGCGGGCCGGACGTTATCAGGCGTGAGCTCTCCGGTCACGGGTACCATACCGTCTATCTTTCCTACCACTTCCACCGGCGTACCGGTGATTCCTCTGAAATAGCGCTCGAGAAACGGGTATCCCTCCTCGAGGAACACCAGCTTTTTTACGTGTGAGGCGAGCTTTTTGAGTTTCTCCACGGGTGCGGGGTATGCGCCGATGTGCAGATGGGACGGCGCGCTTTCGAACTCTCCGGCATTTTCCACATAGTAGTTGCGGGCAATTCCGGTAGTCACCACACCCAAATCCCGGTTTGTCTCGTTCAGCGTGAGCACATTGTGGCTGCACGATTCGGTGTAGCTTTGGAGCTTTGGCTGCTTCTCCACCAGGGCGGCAAAGTTCTTGCGGGCCATCGCCGGGAGCAGCAGCCATCCCCCGTACCGTTCGCACTTGGCGAGGGGTAATTCACCGAGCTTCTCACCGGTCTTGACCACCGCTCTCGAGTGAGCAAGGCGGGTAACCAGTCTGACCATGACCGGGATTTGAAACTTCTCTGAGAGTGAGAATGCTTCCCGGGTCATCTCGTAGGCTTCCTGCTGATTCGCAGGCTCGAGGCAGATGATCTTTGCAAAATCAGCGTAATAGCGGCTGTCCTGTTCATTCTGCGAGCTGTGCATCCCCGGATCATCCGCCACACCCAAGACCATCCCGCCGGTTATATCGAGAAGCGCGGAGTTGACAAAAGGATCGGCCGCGACGTTCAAGCCCACGTGCTTCATCGTTACCATGGTCCTTTTTCCCATAAATGAGACCCCGAGCGCCTCCTCGTAGGCCGTCTTTTCGTTGGCACACCAGGACGCTAATGGTCTGCCGTTTTTATCACGATTGGCCATGACGTATTCGAGTATCTCGGTCGACGGCGTGCCGGGGTATGCGTATGCTGCGGTTATCCCCGAGTCTATCGCCGCCTGAGCTACGGCTTCGTCGCCGAGCAGAACTTTTTCTGCCATATCTCCTCCTGTAGGTATTCCTGTCCTGGTTTGGGCGCCATTCTGACCGAAACCCTCGGATTAATCAACGGCGGAGTGCAACGTGGTTGCCACGAAGAAGCGGCCAATTTACCCGCGAAAAACCGCATGGAAACGCCTACCCGGGAGGCTCATACGCAGGTATACTGTGAAATGTACTCGCCAGTCCTCTCATTTGGAGGTAGTATGCAACACCGATGCCAAAAGAAATACGTAGCCGTCTGCGTGTGTCTGTTTGTGCTGCTCGTCTTTTCGTGTACGCCGAAACCGTTGAGTACTGAAGGTTCTGTTTCGGTTTGGACAAACCGTGCCGATGAATCATTGGACCAGATCGCAGCCACACTGCCCGGCTTGGAAAAGACCGATGCGCCAAGAGACGAGCCATGGCTAACACAACTTGCGAAGCCGAAAGAAGCGCCCGATCTCATTTCTGTTGAGATTTCCCGGGATTTGGTTACCGCGATAACCGACGGCAAGCTTCTCGACATACGGCACTACCTGCCGCGTCTCAATAGCTCACAACGCCTGTGGCCGGGACTGCAGCACTCCGGCATGGATCAACACTCTCGCTATTTCATCCCGACGGCGGCCCATATCTGGGGACTCTTCTACAATAAAGAGCTATTGAGCTCCTTGGGGGTCGCTCCTCCTTCCGGTTGGGCTGAGTTTGAGGACCTTCTTTCCGAGCTCAAAGACCGC
>CAZHXC010000338.1:0-2309 GCA_964536145.1 uncultured Spirochaetales bacterium
GATAGTAGAGCTGAACGCGTCGGACCGGACACCCGGAAGCGGCGAAATATTCGGAAACATAATCGAAGCGGCTGAAGCCACTTTCGAGAGCAGAGGGGATGGTATTTTTCTCCTCGCTGAGGATTCAGCCTGTGTTGACGGGGGGCTTAATCCCATGTTGTTGAATATTACGCTGCGAAACGACTATGAAGGGGGGAACCGAACCGATCCGTACGATATTGGCGCGGACGAAGCCTACTGACGGTCCCATTTTCGGGTGTCGATAGAGTTGACCCACAGACCGTTCCCACTGGTACCCGCGAACAACGTATTGTTTTCCTGGTCAAAGAAGAAAAGGCGGATGACGCTTCTCCGCAAATCAATATTGAGAAAATTTGCGTCACTCGATGAGTACTCGGCGACCTCTTCCGATCCCGGTATCTGCAGGCTAAAGGCTGACGAATAGCCATCCTCAAAAATTATATCGTAGTAGCCGTTCTTTGCTCCAACCACGATGACCTGGGCGCCGGATATCGTTACCTCTTCCATATCGTACAGGGCGACAGGGTCACCTGTTTCAGTGCTCACCGACGCCTGGTTCCAGCTCGAGCCGTCCTCGGTTGCATACACGTATCCCGCGGAATCGGAAACAAAGAGACGATCGAGAGAGTCGGTGCCGGAAACAAACAGGCCGCCAAAGCTTGCTGAAGACGCCGCATCCCCCGATGGTGAGACCTCAGCATAGGTTGTGCCGGATCCCCTATACAGATCCGGACCGCTGATAACCCAGTTATCCGAGCCAAAATAGACCGCGTCGGTCACTCTGGTTGGAAAATAATCCACGGTGGTATTGAAGTTGGTACCGTCGGTGCTTACAGACGTGACAAAGGAGGCGGGATCGGTGCTCTCGGTTACGAATAGAGTTGTCTCGCTCGCGACGAGAGACACAATTTTGCCGCCAAAAGACCCAACCGCGGTCCAGTCGATGTTGTCCGGTGGGGTCGTGAAGATTTGCGTGGAGTCTCCATTTATGTTTGAAAAAAGACCATAGAAATTGCCGTCAACGTCAAACTCGACAAGCGCCAAACAGAACGGGTAATCATCGGGTACGGCAACCTCGTCGTCCCAGTCGGCATTTTGACCGGCGGATATGTCCCGGCTGTAAAGCCCGCCGGCACAGACATAGTATTTCGATGTCCCTTTCACCATGCCTGATACGGACAGGTTGTTTGGAAGCGTTGTATCTTCAAGTGGTTGTTCTCTGCTTATGCTGTAAAAAATACCCATGCCGCTTTCATTGCATGAGACATAGAGGAGAACGAGTAATGGGAGCAGGATGAATCGCCGCATAGCTACCTCATTGAAAATGATAGAGGGTCGTGAGAGTTAGCCCGAGAAAATTGCCAAAAGCCGACTGGTCGGAAGGAACATTCCTTCCAAAGTAGATTTCCGGTACAAACCAGTATTCAGCCTGTATCCCGAAAGACCATTCCGCCGAGTAGTTCCAGTAAAAGGAGGCTCCGGGCTTGAGAGCCGGCCCGATATACAGATCATCCTCGAGCTTTGTGAAGTTTATTCCAAGCCCTGCCTGAAGAATAACCTCGAAGGGGTAAAACCTTATTGTGTAGGTATACATGGCAGAGAGTGGCAGCATAACAAGAACGCGGTCAAGCGTTGTCATGGAAAACATGCCGCCGAGATCAACACCAAGCGTCATCTCGTTATTGAGAAAGGTTCCCCAACGCAGGGAACCTGCCGCGCCGAGTGAAAGCTTGCTGAATCCTCCATATACGTTGCCGTCCACCCCGGCGATGAACAGAGGAAGGATTGCACCCGCATTGATGGAAAAAGTTTGATCACCCAAACCGTAGATCTCCACCGTTTCTTCCTGGGCAAATGCAAACCCGGAGACAAATATCAGTAATGCGGCAAGCGTTACGGCCTTTTTAATCAATCTACACCTCACTGGAAGCCGGTTAGCATCAGGCCTGCATAGTAGCATTATAGCCGTTTGCGTTGCAACCTTGGTGAAATCGTCCGATATCGCCCTCGTGGAATTCCTATGAGCCACCCCATTCTTGAACACACACCCCGATTCGTGGTACGAATTCGCCAATCTTGAAGAAGTGGGGACGCGCATGAGTATCAATACAGTGTCGAGAATTGAAGGCCCGGTGCGGGTGAACAACGTTCTTATGAGCGTTTTTGACAAAGACGGTTTGGAAGAGCTGGTACCCGCAATGGTGTCGATTAACGGCGATGTTACGTTTTACTCTACAGGCGGCACGTATAAAAGACAGACTGGACGACGATCTGGTAAAAAAGCTGCG
>CAZHXC010000338.1:2319-4291 GCA_964536145.1 uncultured Spirochaetales bacterium
AGGCGGCACGTATAAAAGAATTGAAGAGATACTGGGAAAAGACGCCGCGAAACACCTCGTTTCAGTAAGCGATTATACAGGCCAGCCGGAGATGCAGGGCGGACTGGTCAAGACCCTGGATTTCAAAATCTATCTTGGATTGCTGAGCGAATCGTACAATGAGGCGCACAGAGAGGACCTTGACCGGACCGGCGCGGTCAACTTCGACATGGTTGTGGTCAATCTCTATCCATTTAAAGAAACCATTTCTAAACCTGAGGCGACAATTGAAGATGCACGAGGCAACATTGATATCGGCGGTCCATGCATGTTACGGGCGGCGGCAAAGAACTTCCTCAGAGTTTTGCCTGCCTGCGATCCCGGTGACTATCAGAGGATACTTGAAGAACTGAAAAGCAGGAACGGAGCGGTCTCGCTTGAGACGAGGTACCATGCAGCTAAGAAGGCGTTTTCCCACACTGCCGAATACGATACCGCAGTGGCACGTTTCCTCGCTGAGAGAGCGATCAACGAGCTTGCTGAAATATACACAACAACATAGAGGGCACAGATGAGCAACAAGAGTTTAAAATCGATGTACAGGACCATGCAGGATGATCCATTCCCTGGTCAAATGGAAATAGCATTTGTCGAGGCGGGTGACCGGCAGGTGATGTTCTTTGAAAAAGTCCAGTGGGAAATTGAAGGTGAGACAAAGGGGCTGCGTTACGGCGAGAATCCCGATCAACCCGCGGCGTTGTACAGGCTGGTAAATGGAAACATCGTTCTTGGCGAGGTGAGCAGTGTATCTCCCGGTGCGTATCTCGCCTCGGATGTTGAGCTTTTGCAGTCGGGCAAACATCCCGGGAAAATAAATATTACAGACGCGGATGCGGCGCTCAATATATTGAAGTATTTTTCAGAGATCCCATGTACCGTGATAGTTAAGCACAACAACCCTTGCGGTGTTGCCTGCGGGCGGAGTTTGTCAGAGTCCTACAAGAAGGCTCTCGCCGGAGACAGGATTGCAGCTTTTGGCGGAGCGGTGGCACTCAACCGGGAGGTCGACCGCGAGACGGCGGAACTGATATCCGAGAGCTACTGTGAGGTTGTTGTTGCACCGGAATACGGGGAAGGAAGCTTTGATATTCTTTCCGCCCGGAAAAACCTGAGGATTATGCGGATTGAAAACATCACGCGTCTTTCAGAATACGAAACCTCCAGAGTAGTGGATTTCAAAAGTCTGGCCGACGGCGGCATGGTGGTTCAATGGTCCTACCTTCCAAAAGCGAGAACCGCTGCAGATTTGCTGCCTGCCGAGACGACATATAAGGGTGAGAAATACCGAACAAAACGAGAACCTACTGAGAAAGAGATAGACGACATGCTGTTTGGCTGGCTTGTCGAAAGCGGCGTGACGAGCAATTCAGTTCTCTATGTAAAGGACAACGCGACGGTGGCAATAGGAACCGGCGAGCAGGACCGGGTGGGCGTTGCAGAAATTGCAAAGTTCAAAGCTTTCAGAAACTTTGCCGAGAATCTATGTTGGGAGCGTTACGGTATCTCATGGCTCGAGTGCAGCGACCCGGAAAAGGTGGAAGAGACCAACGGCGGTCTCCAGGGCAGCGTGATGGTTTCGGATGCTTTCTTTCCAAAACGGGATGGAGTTGAAGTGGGATTAAAGGCCGGCGTCACGGCGGTTATTCAGCCGGGTGGTTCGTTACGTGATCATGAGGTGATTCAGGCGTGTAACGAGTTCAACGCCGCTATGGTGTTTACCGGTCAACGAAGTTTTAAACACTAAGAATCCTCTACAAGAGCTTACCAAAATGTAGTATCTTGGATGAAAGCCAATGGTGAGATGGAGAGAAATATGGGCGACATAGTGCCAAGAAAGAATGATCTGGTTAAGCAGGGTTCAAAGGGAATCGGCGGAATTATCAGTGGAGCGGTTGTGCTCGCACTGAATGCATTAAACCCGATTGCCAGCCTC
>CAZHXC010000339.1:0-765 GCA_964536145.1 uncultured Spirochaetales bacterium
ACCTTTAGGTCAGTGCAGCAGTTGTAGCTGCCGCGGCGGCAGGCGATGCACTTTCCACAGGGATAGAGCGGAGCGCAGGTCACATGATCGCCGGCTTTGATTCTGCCGCTCGGATCATTGACTTCGGCAACCTCGGCTGAGAACTCATGCCCCAGTACGCTTGGATAGACAAAAAGCGGGCTCTTGCCCAGGTAAGCCGCAAGATCGGAACCACAGAGTCCTAATGCCTTGATCTTGAGCTTTGCCTCTCCTTCCTTGGGTGCAGGCGGGTCCTGCACATCGGTGAATCCGGCCTTTTCCTTTTCAAAGATCGTTAGTGCTTTCATCTGTAACTCCTAGCAGCTAAAAAGCGGCTTGATATGGCGTTCATAGATATTATAGGTGACGTTTTTGCTTACACTCTCTTTATACCGGGCCAACGCATCGAAGTAGCGTTGGCCCATCTCTGCGGCAACTTTGAATCCGATGTGGACCATCTGCCGGAACTCGGCGTTATACTCGGGGTTGGATTGATCATGTCTCAGCACCGCCAGGTACTTCTCCTTTGTCCAGGTGTTGACTTCCTCAGGCGTTGGCAGGCTCGCATCATCGATGTGAATCACCGCTTCGTAGGGCGCCTTGAGCTCTTCCCGCCGCTCATACGCCTCAGTGTACACCTCCTTGGCCATCTCCAGGCCGTCATCACCCGCATCGGCAAGGCCGATGATTTCCTCGAGCCAGGTGGTGCCGGCGGTCTTGAGGTGCACACCCGCATCAAAATCTTGG
>CAZHXC010000339.1:775-4286 GCA_964536145.1 uncultured Spirochaetales bacterium
AGCGAGCATTTATCACTGCCGGAATGCACGCTGAGCTTTAGATTGCCGGGTAGACCGTACTTTTCCACCGCGTAAGCAATCACCGCGATATCTTCTCTGAACTCGTTTGTGAACCGGGCGACATCGCCGATATAATCTACGCCCTTGTGAAACTCACCGGTGAACTTTGGCGCTATCGTCTGTACCGGTACATCCAATCTCGCCAACTCTGCCAGGATAAACAGCATTTCCAGGGGAGTCTGGGGTGAGGCGGTCTCATCCATTGAAACTTCGGTAATGAAATTTCCTGCTCCCTTTTTGTCCACCAGGAACTCATACGTGGCAGCGGCCTCCTCAACGGCGGCAAGGTATGAACCGGCGACGCTTCCGAGCAATTGAGAGGTAATCTCGAGTGGCCTGTCTATGCCGGGTATCCTGATGGAACCGATCATCGACTTATAGCGAGATATAAACGCAGCTGTATTTTCACCGCTCACAGGTTTGCCGATAGCTTCCGCCACGTCGAGGGTAAAAAAGTTGGAAGGTTCTATGAAAATGCCCACGTTCGTCGGATTGATGTGATCAGCATCCACAAAGTAGTGACCGGTCCAGCCGGTCTCTTTGACAGCGTTATCGGCCTCGATCCTGGTGTCCGAAGGATCGGTACCGATGATCTGATGCTCCCGGGCGGATTTGTTCCAAACCGGTGTGATTTCAATGCCTTGTTCTTTTGCCTGAATCAAGGCCCTGAGCTGGGCCACTCCCTGTTTTCCGAAGCGGTCACCTATTCCCATGGAATACTTTGCGAGTGTTAACGCCATCTCTTCTCCTAGTGAAACTTTGATTCGAGCGTCCATAATCCTATTGCCGGGTTGCTCACAAAAAAGATCTCTTCCCCGTCAACGGTATTGTAGCCGTCCTGCAATTTCCGGGGATCATACCTGTCCATCATCCGGTCTACATCAGCATAATCGAAGTTGACGCCCTCTATCTCTTCTCTTGTCAAATGGCCGGGGCAATAGGTTACCTTAAAGCGTCCCTCATGTGAGCCGTGGATCAGATGTGCGGCGGCGGAAAGACTTTCCTGCAGGTCATCGTTTTCCCTGACAGCTTCGAGAATCTTCTGCGTGCCTACATAACCGTACTTTCGAATCAAGAGATCTATAGCCGGGTCTTCTCCAAACTCTCTAATGCCCGGAGCCAAGATGATAAGCTCTCCATCATCGGCAACAGCCATACGGGTCCGGTAGATGGCCTTGCAACCGAGCCAGGTGCTCTTGAACTCAGCCGGATCGAGATAGACAACGGCTTTTTGAATCGGTTTGTCCATCAGATCCAGATTGGTCTTTTGACTCAAGGATGCGGCGGTCTCAAACGGCTCGTGACCGGTCCCGATATACAAGCCCCGGAGCGTCATGTGACCGGAGGCATCCTTGTCGAGGACCGTCTGGATGTAGATGATTGGTGCATCGTTGAGGAAGGTATCTTCCATGTAGTTGAGCACCTTACGCACCGGTGTCTCCGCCCGTCCCATCATCCGTTCCATCCCGTAGACCGCACCCAAAAAGTGACACTTGTCTATGGTGTCTTTACCGGCGACCCCAACGAAGATGTTTTTGTTGCCGTTGGCCATGCCCACCACCTCATGCGGCACCACCTGGCCGATCGAGAATATCTGATCGTAGCCGCCCTCGAGGATGATCCGGTTTACCTCGGCGTTGACGGTAAAATCGAGCTTGCCCTCGGATACTTCTTGAATGAATGATGAGGGAACGGTACCGATGTTGGCCGTGTCGGACCGCCAGTTATGGACAAGAAAACGATCGCCGGGAATCCTGCCGTACATCTTTGCTCTCTGTTCTTCGGTCACCGGCGTGTGCGTCCCCAAAGCCGGCATGATGTCGATTTGACAGCTGTCCTTTAGCAACTCGTAGAGTATCTGTGCTAACTCTCCCGCCTGAGAGTGAAAGCGGGTAAAGTCGGGTGGAATGATGAGAATCTTCCGCAGATCTTTATCCAGCAGATCCAGCATCGTCTTGAGGTGCTGACGCTTCTCAGGAGCGGATATTGTAGTTTTCGGTGAGCCGATTTGGGCTATGAGCGACATGGCATTGCTCCATTTGTTGGCGGAAGAGTCACAAGTATTCTAAGGGATTCGCAATAAAAAGCAAAGCGCCCGGCGATTCTCAGGTCCCTTCTTCAGTGTGCAGCCAGCACGCCACCCGGTGACCGGGCTCTGCATCGACCACAGGGGGGTAGTTGTTGTGGCATTTCTGCGTGGCAAAGGGGCACCGGGGTGCGAAGTGGCAGCCCGGCGGAGGGTTGATGGGGGAGGGGACATCGCCTTCGATGGCTGCGATGCTCGTGCCACGTGTGGAGAGATCGGTGGTGGGAAAGGCTTTCATGAGCGCCTGGGTGTAGGGGTGGAGCGGCGCCTTTGTGATTGCCTTGGTTGGCGCTTCCTCGACGATGCGTCCGAGGTACATAACCAGGATCCGGTCACTCACAAACTCGACTACGGCCAAATCGTGGCTAATGAAGAGGTAGGTCAGGTCACGCCGTTCCTTGAGGTCGAGGAGCAGGTTGAGAATCTGTGCCTGGATACTGACATCCAGCGCGCTCACCGCTTCATCCATGACGACGAACTCAGGGTCGAGCATGAGTGACCGGGCAACACCAATCCGCTGCTTCTGGCCGCCTGAGAACTGGTGCGGATAGCGGTTCTTGTATTCGGGTGAAATGCCGGTTTCCGCCAAGATCGCGTCAACTTTGTCATCCCATTCGGAGGATGTGCCCTGATGATGGACACGGAGCGGCTGCCGGAGAAGTTGGTCAACACGTTTGCGGGGGTTGAGGCTCGACGAAGGGTCCTGGAACACCATGGCCGCACGCCTGCGAAAGCCTTTGAGCTCATCACCCGCGAGCTCGAACGGATCATCACCGAGGAGCTGTACGCTGCCTTCAGTCTTCTCTTCGAGACGGAGCACGGTCCTGCCGAGGGTGGACTTCCCGCAACCCGACTCGCCTACCACGCCTACAATCTCGCCCCGCTTCACCGAAAAGCTGACGTCGTCTACCGCTCTGACTACTTCACGATGGATCGTAAAAAATGTTTTGAGATCAATTACATCGAGTATGTTTTCGTGATTGGTGCTGCTCATGATCCTTCACCTTGTTTAGGCCCAGGGTTGTCCGGATACCAGCACCAGAACTTATGTTCGGTAACTTCTTCGGTAACAGTCGGAAACTGCTGCAAACATCTGTCACCGGTGTGGGGGCAGCGGTTTGCAAAGGGGCATTCGTCGCCGAGAAGAAGGAGATCCGGTACGGTGCCGGGAATCGCCTGCAGTCGTTTAATATCGCGTCGCTGGACATTACCGGGGAGGCTCTCAAGCAGGCCTCGTGTATACGGATGCCTCGGGGTGGTAAACACCTCCTCGACCCGTCCCTGTTCAACCGCGCGGCCGGCGTACATCACCGTCGCCCGGTCTGCAACCTGCGCTACTACACCCATGTCGTGTGTAATGAGTAG
>CAZHXC010000340.1:0-4280 GCA_964536145.1 uncultured Spirochaetales bacterium
GGGAGGTTCTTCACTGCAACGGGAAAGGCAAAGCTCCTCACCGATCCGGTGGCGCCGCCTCCTGAGGAGCCGGACGAAGCCTACCCTTTCCACCTGCTCACCGGCCGGGGCACGGTGGCGCAGTTTCACACGCAAACTCGCACCGGTAAGGTGGAGAAACTCCGGAAGCTTTCCCCCAACGATCTCACTGTTCAGATCGCGCCGGCGGATGCGGAGATGCTCGGGGTTACAGACGGGGAGAAAGTAACGGTGGTGTCGAGGCGGGGAAAAGCATCCGCAATCGCCGCAGTCACCGATGAAGTCCGGCAGGGACAGGTGTTTATGCCGATGCACTATTTCGACACAAACCGGCTGACCTATCCGGTCTTCGACCCCTACAGTCATCAGCCGGGTTACAAATACGCAGCGGTACGGGTGGAGCGAGGGTAATATGACCTTGCCGCCGGTTGCGGGCTTGATTCTCGCGGGAGGAAAAAGCAAGCGTATGGGTTTTGACAAAGGTATGATACCGGCTAACGGCCTTCCTCAGGTGCGGTATCTGTACCGATTGCTGTCGCGCTGGGTAACCCCGGTATTTGTTTCCGTCGGGCCGGGATCTGGGGATGAGCCGGTTTACGCCGGGATGCGTGTTGTTCGTGATCCCGTTGAAGAGGGTGGTCCTCTTGCAGGAATCGTCCGCGGCCATGAAGAAGTACCGGAAAGCGCGCTCATCATCGTCGCCGTCGACATGTTCGGGCTCGATGATGCATTTGTCGCTTACCTCCTTGAAACGCGATTGAGAGCTGTTAGCTCTCACACGAAAGGTAGCGAGGACTTAGGATCACCCTCTCGGTTCATAACTGCGTTGGAAGGAACGAGGAATATCGGTAGTACGTGTCTTCCGGAGTTTCTCTGCGCCGTGTGGGAGCCGCTGTTGCTCAATCAAGCGACGGCTGCATTTTCATCCGGTGAGCGGCGGCCTCACCGTGTGATTCAATGCGCCGATATGTGTTTAGTGCCGCGGCGAGGATTCCGGGTTTTCAACCTGAACACGCCGGATGACCTGCGGTCCTACAAAAGCTCTCCGGCAAAGGAGGAATTTGTATGAACAGGAAGATCACGGATATCGTTTTCTACAGGGCCCTCTGGGGAATCATCGAAGCCACCGTTGGTTTCGGGCTGCATCTGTTGCGGCGTATAGCGCCAATCCCCGGTCTCACCGGCGATTTCCTGGAGGGTTCTGTTTCTTGTATCGATCCTGGTCCTGCCTTTACAGACCGGTATACTCAACAAGGGAACCGCCGCGATTTTCCAATTTCTCCTTCTCGAATCAGCGGTAAACGCCCTCCTCATCGGTTTTGCCCTTTGGGTTGGTGCCGGGTCTCTCAAGTTCGTAAGATTCACTGAAAGGCTTACCGCTCCGGCTTGGCCCTTTCTCGCTTTGTTTCTAGCGGTGGGCGTCGAATTGCTTCGATTAAACCCGCACTTCACGGGAGCAGACGACCATTGCATAATTAACCGTTACAATACTATACATATGGGCAGATCGAAAAACCCACCTTTTGATGGTGGCTGCGGTTGGAGACCTCGTGCGAATCAAGTCATTTGAATTCAATCTACGCGAGCTTGCCGGATCATTTGGAGATTTCGGCACGCTCTTTCCCCTTGCTATCGGGTACATAGCCGTTTGCGGGCTCGATCCCGCCGGGTTACTCGTCATGATGGGAGTCGCCAACATCGTGACCGGTCTCATCTATCGCCTCCCTATGCCCATTGAGCCGATGAAGATACTCGCCGTGATGGCGATCGCACAAGCCTGGAGCCCTTCGATGGTATATGCCTCGGGGTTTGCCATGGGAATCATATGGATTGTGCTCGGCCTTACCGGTGTCATGACCCGTATCGCGCGGTTTACGCCCCGCTCCGTGATTCGCGGTATTCAGATATCGCTGGGAATACTCCTGGCGGTGGAAGCGGTGAAGCTCATCTGGCCGGGTTGGATCGTCGGCCTCGCTTCCGTCGTCATTATTCTGGTGCTGCGAAACAACCGGTACGCTCCCGCCGCCGTAGTGCTGATGCTGCTCGGAATTGTGATGATGGCGTTTCGCGGCGATCTTGCAGGCGTAAGCGCCGCTTCCTTCGCACTCCCTTCGCTCGCAAGCTTTACGCTGAGCGAGATATGGCAATCGATGCTCCGCGCCGGATTCGCGCAGATTCCCCTCACCGCAACGAACGCCGTCATCGCGACTTCCGCACTCATCAAGGAGTACTGGCCGGAGCGAAAGATCCCGGAGAAGCACCTGGCGCTGAACATGGGTGTCATGAACCTGGTACTGCCCTTCTTTGGCGGCATGCCCCTTTGCCACGGCGCCGGAGGATTGGCGGGGCAGTACTTCTTTGGCGCACGGACGGGTGGGACTAATATCATCGAGGGTACACTAGAGATCGTGCTGGGACTCTTCCTTGCAGCGAGTATCGCAAGCCTTTTTACTGCGTTTCCTTCTGCGATCATCGGCGCGATGATGCTGCTTGTAGGCGTTCAAATGGTCAAGTTCGCTAAAGATGTACGCTTGAACCTCGATCTGATCCCTCTGGCGGTGACCGTGGCGGTAAGCGTTCTCACTAACATGGCCTTTGGATTTGCCGCCGGGATTCTCGTCAGCCTGGTTCTCAAGGCCGTCAGGAAGAAACTGAAAGCAAGATCGTCTCTGGGTCAAAAAGGCCCTGCGCATGGAAAGCCCGAGGGGGAAAAGGAGTCTTGAAAGACAACGCAAACCCAAGACAGATGGTAATAGTTCTCGGCCTGCTATTATTCTGGGTACAGGGTGACATCTATGCTGCTTCGCCGCTGATAGTGGAGATAGCGAAGGATCTCAATCTCGATATTGGGGAAGCCGCTCTCTCTATAACTACCTATATGCTGCCGTTTGGCCTTTTCACACTTTTTTTTGGCCCGTTGGCCGACAGGTTTGGAAAAGCGAGAGTCATTACCATTGCCGCTTTCATCACCGCGGTTTTCAGTGCGCTTGGCGCCGTTGCATTCGACCTGGCATCATTATCAGTCATCCGGGCGGTCAACGGCGCCTTCGCCGCTGCGATCATCCCGGTCACGATGTCGCTCATTGGAGATTCATTCGGGCATGATCAACGAATGGCACAAAACGCCCTCGGAACAGTCTTTGGTTTGATGTTCTTGGGCGGCGCCTCTGCCACCGCGATCGCCGGGATACTCTCGTTCTTTGGGTCGTGGCGATTGGTGTATCTGGTTTATGGCGCTGCCGAGCTCATACTTGCCCTCGTACTCGTAAGAACCCTAGATAGAGAACCGGGAACCATGCATTCGCTGAATTATGCCGCTGTGTATCGCGGCGCCCTGAGTAATCGTCATCTTATCTTCACCACGAGCATTATTTTTCTCATTGGAGCCTCTGTTTACGGCAGTTTCAGCTACGTGGGCAAGTACATATCGGTTACTACCGGCAAGAGCATATTGGCAGTTGGTCTGATTCTCACTTTTTTCGGGCTGGCAACTTCAATAGGCGGGCGATATACCGGCCGTTTGAAGGAGCGTATAGGAAATAAGATGCTCCTCTACGCAGGCATATTGGGGGCCGTTTTTTGGGTGCCGATGGGATTATGGCAGAACTGGGTGATCATGTCCCTTTCACTCGCCGGATTCGGAGTAGCCTGGGTCTTGATTCAGCCGGTATTGGTGAATGCCTCGCAACAATTGATGCCGAAACAGAAGGGAACGGTGATGTCATTGGTATCGTTCAATATGTTCGTAGGCGGAGGAATCGGCACACATCTGTTCGGATATATCCAGGAGGATTGGGGCTTTAGCCTGCTGTTTGTGATTGCGGGAGTAATGATACTTCTTGCCGGCGCTTTAGGCGCCATAAGCCTGAATCGGAACGGCGATCGCAGCCGGCTTACCTAACGCCATGCCTGCCTCGGGGTGCGCAAGCTCGGTAAGGATGCGCCACGGATCAAAGAGTTGGTCGGTAGACCTAGCCAACCAAACTACTCCAAGACGCGAGGCGAACTTGCCGGACCCTACTTCGACCTCTATGCCGCCCTCGTGCGCCCTCCTACTCGGTGTCTCCGGCCCTCGTTTTGTTGAAGTATGTAATCGCCCGCTCGAGCTCGGCAAGGCAGATCTCGGCATAGTGTTCTTCAAGCACAAGAATGTTGTCCTGACGCAGCAGATTGTCGCGCCTGAGCAAGATCGGAAAAATACTGTGGGTTGCGATGATGAGCTGATATTTCTTGGAAAGCTTGCCGAATAAATCGCCCCAGAG
>CAZHXC010000341.1:0-4275 GCA_964536145.1 uncultured Spirochaetales bacterium
AACGCCCGATTGTGGGACTACCTGATTATCGTTACCGCAGGCAAAATCATCGGCGAGGGAATTTCGGCTATCGGCGATATAGGCGTGAGGAGTATGGATGAGATAGTCGAGCCCGTGCTGCAGGATGTCCGTATACTCGAAACCGAGGTTGTCTGGACTTTCGTGAATGACGAGCGGGACCGGAGTCAATTGAAAACACGCGCATTGGTATTTACCGCTCCGGGTGAGGTTGCGGTGAAAAGTGAGGTGCTCGAGGGGCCAGGCTCGCTGTATACCTCCCGTCTCATGGCCATCAGTCCCGGTACTGAGCGACACTTCTATCTCGGCAATTTCAAACGCGGCCAGCCCGCGGATCCCGAAATCGATTTTGCCGACATGGAGTTCGACTATCCGTTCCGCTACGGCTACATCAATATCGTAAACAGCAACACGGGATCCAGGTTTTTCGGTTTTCTTCCTCATGCGGAGCATTTTCTGCTCCATGAGCGTGAGTTGATCCCGCTTCCTGACTTCATCGACGATGAAACGGCACTCTTCATACCTCACCTGGAAACAGCACTCTCGATCATCCATGACACAAAGCCACTGTTAGGTGACAAGGTTCTGCTGACCGGCGCAGGGGTGGTTGGCACCTTGACCGCAAGGCTTCTCAGGGAGTCGATGGGGATCGATGTGACAGTGTTCGACATAAATCCGGCGAAGGAGCGATGGTTCTCCCGCGGTGGATTTGTTTCTGATGTATCCGCGCTGCGAGGCCCCTACGATCGCGCTATCGAAGTGAGCGGCAATGAAAAGGGATTGCAGATGTGTATCGACTCGCTCAGGTTTGAAGGGGTGCTTACGGTGGCGAGCTGGTACGGTGAGCGCGAAATTGGCGTCAATCTGGGCGGAGCGTTTCATAGAAAACGGCTCGTGCTGAAGAGCAGCCAGGTTTCTCATCTCTCTCCCCGTCTCGGCGCCGGCTGGAACAAGGAGAGGCGGATGCATGAAGTTATGGGAATACTGCCACGACTGCAGGTGAAGGACCTGCTGACTCATCGATTTTCCTTTTCTTCAGCGGAGGATGCATATAAATTATTAGTAAACCAGGATGAGGTATCAGGCCTTATAGCGTTGGTTCCAGGTGAATAAAAATGTACAAAGTTGGTGTTACCGGCCGTTTTACAGCAATCCACTCACTCGTCGGAGATGTACCCCCTGAGGAAAAAGTCCCCCATCCGCACGACTACTATCTGGAGTGGTGTATGCAAGTCACGGATCTGGATGTCAGAGGTTTCTCTCTCGATATCAGCGTGCTCGAAGGCATACGTGACAGGATGTTCGCGTATATGGCGCAAAAAGTGCTGAATGATATCGACTGGTTCGATGGAAAGACAACGAGTCTGGAGAATCTCTGCGGTTACGTATTCGAATCCCTTGTAGCTTCGCTTCGTGAACACATGGAACGCGCAGAGGTGGAGAGGATTTCCCGGATGGATGTAAGAATCTGGGAAAACGAATACGCCTGGGCCGGGTTGGAGGATGCCTTGGTGGATGATAGGAGTTAGTGGATGAACGACAATCATAACGGGAAGCACAAAGAAGTTCTGATTCCGCCAAGACGGCTTAAGAATATCACTATGGCGGCTGAGGCGGATCTGCCGTCACAGTTTGGTCAATTCAAAATTGTCGGCTTTATCGATCATGAAACCGGCAAGGAGCATTCAGCGATCATTAAGGGAGATATCAGTCGAGGAAGCGATATTCCCTGCCGCGTTCATTCCGAGTGCCACACTGGAGATGTATTTGGATCGCTGCGCTGCGACTGCAGGAATCAGCTGGAGGCGGCGCTCGAATACATAGAGAAAAACGGTAAAGGCGTCGTTCTCTACCTCCGCCAGGAAGGCAGAGGCATAGGGCTTATTAATAAAATAAAAGCCTATAGATTGCAGCAGGAGGGACTCGACACGGTGGAAGCCAATTTAGAGCTTGGACTTCCCGCGGAAGCAAGACGGTTCGAGCTTGCCGCCGACATGCTGAACCTGCTTGGTGTAAAGAGCATACGCCTTTTGAGCAACAACCCGGTGAAGTTTCAACAGCTCCTCGCCGCGGGTGTGAAGATTCGTGAAAGAGTACCGATTACCACCGCGACAAATCCCCACAACAAGTTTTACCTCGATACGAAGAAAAAGAAGATGAACCACGTTTTTTCAAGGAGCAGCGAGCTCCCGTTGTTCCAAGGAGCAACCGCGGGGGATTGACCGCCGCCCGAAGGCGTCGTGTCGGTAGCAGAAGCGGCATGAAGAGGTCAGGCCCGCGGATGCGTGAACGCGCCGCAGTAGACGAGCCTGCGTACCAATCTCCACTCTTGACTTTTCGGCTTTCAAAAACGTAGCTTAATCATTATGAAAATAGTAAAGTATTTCCCTGTTGTTATGTTTTTGCTTTCGGCGTTTGTCTATGTACGGCCACTCTCCGCACAAGAGTCACTCATCGAATACTTCGAGGGAGAGGTGACTGTCCTTCGTGGCGACGAAGAGTTCTTGGTAGATTTCGGAGAGCCCCTGTATTCGGGTGATCTTGTGGCAACAGGAAGAAGGAGCCTGGCGGTGGTTCGACTGAATGACAGCGCGCAGGTAAAGCTACGAGAAAATACCCAACTTTGGATTGATTCGGTGATGGAAAATGCCGCGGTGAGACTTGACAGCGGAGGTGTTTTCGCCCGTGTGACAGGATTCGAGGTGAAAACGCCCACGGTAGTGGCGGGTGTCAGGGGAACGGAGTTTTTCGTTGCTTACGGACGGACAGTCGAAGAAGAGCCCGATCTCTGGCTCTGTGTAAACGATGGAGTCGTTGAGGTGTCGGTGTCCCGCACCGGGCAGAGTGTTACCGTACAAGAGGGAGAGGGAATAAACATTCTTGCCGGAGAGAGAGCGACAACGCCCAGGTTTTTCCCTTGGACCCGGGAGCTCAATTGGAACTTTGATCCGGATGAAGGAGAGGTACTTGACGATACCGATCTGGACGCGGCGTATACCGATCTGCTGGATCAAGATTATGATTAAGTGTCTGTGTTACCTGCTTATCTTTCTCTCATTCCCGGTTTTTTCGTCGCATCACTTGGCGGAAGAATCCGACCCTGCATTCCCCGTAGCGGCGTTCGAGATCTACACTCACGGCCGCGTGCTCTACGTCCAAGGTGATCTGTCAGGAATGTTCGAATACGAGGGTCGATTTGAAGACAAGCCGATGGAGTTTCGATATCAGAGCCTTACCTTCGGCGGCTACTACAGGGTTCACCGCAACGTGAAGGTAGGTGCGTTTTACAGATTGCAGCTCAACGTGCGGCACGATGATGACTGGATAGAGGAGGGAGCCACGTGGTTGTGGGCCGATACGTCGGACAGGATCGAGCAATTATTGATAGCCGACATCACTCCTCGATTTCTCTTGTCATTTCTGCCTGGGGAAAACTGGGTTACATCTCTGAAAGCCCGGTACGAATACAACCTCACAAACTCCCAGCAGACTCTCTTGATTCGACCCGGGCTTACCTACTTCTGGATCCGTGATAGGGAACCGTTCTTCACCTTCACGGCACAATATGCTACCTACCTCTCTCTTAATTTCGGTGCGGTACCGTGGTACCGCACCGGGCCCTATTTGAACGTCATATATCATCTCACGCCGAATGTTTTGCTTGATCTTGGAGTTCGCAAGCAATGGATTTACTGGTCCGAGTCGAAGCAATTCATCGACTCTGGAATAATCATCCGTTTCCCCTGAGCTGGGAAATCATCTCATCTACGCCGGTGGTGGGCAGGTTGCAGGTGAAGTTTCTGCAGACATAGGCGGTCGCTTTGCCATCCACCATGGAATAGTCCCTCGCAAAGGGAACCACATCATCGAGCGTGCTGAGGGGAGTATCCGAGGCGCCGGAATCGCCGGCCGAGGTGGTGCCGCCCCCGCAGCCGGAATCGCCGGCGCCCGAGGTACCTCCATCCCGGGAGGCTCTCCCGGCGGTTTTCAGCAGAACGACGCTCTCCGGGGAATATATGGTGGTCAAAGCGGTGACCATCGCCCGGGTATCGTTTGCATCAGGGTCTCCCACGATGATCACTTCCACGGGTTCAGAGAGGAGGAGCTCGTGCCAGGCGAGCATCATGGCATGCCCGTGAGGATACTGCTCGAGTAGACTGCTGAAGGCCGACCCTGAGGCAAGCGCGTTGTCGAGATAGGAGCTATTACCGGTCAGCCAGGAAAGCCTCAACAAGTTTCCAAACGCCGCGGAGTTGC
>CAZHXC010000342.1:0-4268 GCA_964536145.1 uncultured Spirochaetales bacterium
GTTGCCGGCACAACGCAGGTTCAGTAACGGCCAACTGCTATTTCTTTCTGTCGAAAAAGATGTTCTTACCTGTGCAGCTCAAGGGGATACCCCATATGATTTTCACTTCGTCCCCGAGGAGATTCAACTCTCTCGCAGCCAATCCCGCGGTGAACATGATGCGGTTGTCCACCCTCGCATCGGCGGCAACCGCAACCGCGGAACCAGTGGCGGTTCCAAGGTCACTCGTGTTGAAGGAGCAGGGCACATCCGGGTGTTTCCGTTTTTCATCACAGTCTTTGAAGCCGCACAGGCCGCAATGCGGGAGTCCAACCGGCTCGATTTTTGTACCGATAAGAACTACCAGCTCGGATTGCAGGATATTATCGGCGTCCCTGACAAAAAAGTCCCCGGCTCGTCCTTCCTTGTGCATCTCCTTCATCCTTTCAGCTATCCGTTTCATGTCTTCGCCGTCGACAATCGCTATCGAGAGATTGTCGATGCCTCTCCCCTTAGGCGCCGTCCGCGCAGCGATGACCATCAGTTTTGCGACTTCCAATACTGCGGATTTTCGAATTTCCGGTTCCATGGATATTGCCATTCTCTACCTCCTTGGCTCAAGAACCATACCATGCACTCATCGCTGGCATCAATATCCAATAATAGAGCCATGACAAAGGAAAAAAATCATACTTGTATGTAGTTGCATTATTCAAATCCTACGTAAATGTCGCTGATAGTTTTTAAAGCTACTATTCGGTGACCGGCTGCAGACGCATTATCTACCTCAATTTGGCGGTTCTATCGATGTGTTTCGGCAATCAACTGAACATTGGCATGTTATTTGCTTTAGACGGAGGAACAACATAGAAGGAGTTATTCATGAATATGAAACGTGTAATGTCGCTGGTTCTTCTGGCTGTTTTCATAGCGGGCGGTGCCTTCGCGGATGAAATAGCGGAAACCCTCGATCTCCACAGCCAGGCATTCGATATGATCTGGCTCGTACTCGCCGCGGCGCTTGTCTTTTTTATGCAGGCCGGATTCGCGATGGTTGAAACCGGGCTGACACGCGCAAAGAACGCGAGCAACATCCTCATGAAGAATCTGATGGATTTCTCGGCGGGAGCAGTGGCGTTCTGGGCGATAGGCTGGGCGTTCATGTACGGGGCGTCGAAAGGCTTTATCGGTACGAGTCAGTTTTTCATCACCGGAGCCGATGCTTCGCTTTTTCGTGACTGGATGTTCCAGGTAGTATTCGCTGCTACAGCCGCGACAATCGTGTCCGGATCAATGGCCGAGCGAACAAAGTTTTCGGCCTATCTGGTGTACAGCGTCTTTGTATCGGCCATCATCTACCCGATAAGCGGAAGCTGGATCTGGAACGGCGACGGTTGGCTCGCGGGTTTGGGCTTCCACGACTTTGCGGGGTCCACCGTTGTCCACTCCGTAGGCGGCTGGATAGCCTTAGTCGGAGCCGCCGTTCTTGGCGCGAGGAAAGGCAAGTACACGATGGTAGGCGGCAAAAAAATCGCCAGTGCCATACCCGGACACAACATGCCGCTTGCGGCGCTCGGGGTGTTCATTCTCTGGTTTGGCTGGTACGGCTTCAACGCGGGAAGCACTCTCTCCGGTACCGATTTGAGCATTGGCGCGGTTGCGGTAACAACCACCCTGGCCGCGAGCGCGGGAGCTATAGCTGCACTGGTTACATCGTGGATTTGGTTTGGGAAGCCTGATCCTTCGATGTCCCTGAACGGCGCGCTGGCCGGTCTCGTAGGGATTACCGCCGGTTGTGCGGTTGCCACCCCCTTCGGGGCGGTGATAATCGGATTGATTGCGGGCGTTCTGGTAGTGGCGTCGGTGGAGTTCGTGGACAAGATCCTCCACATCGATGATCCGGTTGGCGCGGTGTCGGTACACGGTGTTTGCGGCGCCTGGGGCACCCTGGCTGTGGGGCTTTTCGCAAATACTGACGATATACGGGGTCTTTTCTACGGCGGCGGATTCAGCCGGCTCGGCATTCAGGCTCTCGGCGTCATATCGGTGTTCGCGTGGGCTGCAGGGGTCGGTCTGGTTCTCTTTATTGTGATCAAGAAGACGATAGGACTGCGGGTATCGGAAAAAGAAGAGTTGATGGGTCTCGATATAGGCGAACACGCTTCGGAAGCCTATGCCGGGTTCCAGATTTTCAGCACACAGTAGTGGAGGAGGAAAACAATGAAATTAGTTATAGCATATATACAACCGCACATGCTGAACAACGTGAAGCAGGAGCTTTTCAAAGCTGAAGTGGCAAAGATGTCGGTGACAAACGCGCTCGGGTGCGGACAACAGATGGGATATCAGGAATCGTACCGGGGTGTTGCCATCGAAGTGAACCTGCTCAAGAAGGTTCGATTGGAGATTGCCGTGAACGAGGAGTTTGTGAAACCCACAATCGACGCGATCATCAAGGGCGCCCGCTCGGGCAACATCGGTGACGGGAAAATATTCGTCGTGAACCTGGAGGAATGCATCCGCATCAGAAGCGGCGAAGAGGGGACCGACGCTATCGGTTGATGTTAAAGACGATCATACCGCCGGTGGAAGATCTCTTCCGCCGGCGGTTGTTGTTAGCATCGGCAGCATGCCGCGCGTGCCGCAACGAGTTCCTTCTGGCGGCGTGAAAACACCGTACATGGCCAAGGCTACTCACCGTTAAAATCGTGTACCGCTTCGATCATGGAGACGACATTTTCGGTTGGGGTTTTCGCCTGAATGTTGTGGATCGTGTTGAATACGAAACCGCCGCCGGGTGAGAGTATTTCGAGGCGCTTCAACACCTCTTCCCGTACTTCATCCGGCGTACCAAAAGGCAGCGTTTTCTGCGTATCCACGCCGCCGCCCCAGAAGGTGATTTCGTTGCCAAAACGTTTCTTTAGCGATCCTGCATCCATCCCCGCCGCCGACAGCTGCACCGGGTTCAGGATGTCAAACCCGGCTTCTATAAAGAGCGGTACAAAATCGAACACCGCTCCGCAGCAATGCTTGAAGGTCTTCCAGTTGGTGTGTTCATGAATCCAGCCTGTCATCTTCTTGTAGTAGGGCATGTACAGTTCCCTGAACGTTTCAGGCGAGCAGAAGGTTGAAGTCTGCGTTCCAAAATCGGTACCACAGAGAAAGATCACGTCGATAGCGTTGCCTACCGCTCCATAGAGGGTTTTCAGATTCTCCACTGCTATGTCGGTCTGTCTCTCATAGATCTCGTGGATGTATTCCTTTCTGCTCACAAGCGATATGTACCATTCGGTGATGTCCCGTATGCCCTTCGGGTGCTTCATAAACGGCGCCGGAACGAGGGCGATATCACCAAGGCCGCCGCCGGGAAAGGTCGCGACCACCGCTCTGCCGGTTGCGGCTATCCGCGTTATCTCGGCTGTAAAATGGTCAATGTCCTCAGGGCTCAGGGGGACAAACTCTTCGGTGTTGTCCGCAGGATCGAGTTCTTCCTCCACGACCGGCTCCTGTCGGACAATAGTGTCAAAGAAGTAACCGCTCTCAGGCATTCTTCCGCTCGGCGGGGCGGACGTATCGCCTTCCGGATATATGAGGAGATCCCCACCGGCGTCCTGCGTCGTAGTGAACCTACCCGGCACAAGGACCTCCTGACCCCATGGAAGGGTGAACGGCTTCCACTCCTGTGCCGGAAATCCAAAAAACGTATTTCTCGCCGGGGCGCCCTCGGTCGCTATGCCGATGGCATCTCGGAGGTCATCCTCTATGAGTCCGAGCATTTGATACGGCTCTATCACCTTTACCGGGCGTCTTTCCAGGCCATAGTGATCCCGCAGCTTTTCAACCAGTGAAACGTGAATCCCGGTTACCGCGGTCGACCCAAAATCGACGGGAACCTTTGTACTCTCGTGGCTGAGGTTGTTCTGTATCATTTCTCTGTAATTCATGCGCCTGATTATACCATAGCGCTCCGGTCTCAACCATTGGAGCCGTCCCGCAGATGTATCCGGTTTAGCAACGCGCCGTGATAGCAGCTCACGCCTTGTATGAGATATAGTGGATGTATGTATAAACCCGTAAAAGCTACAGTAGGTGCGGTGATCGAGGGGCCTCGAGGAGTGCTGCTTGCTCTCCGCAATCATCCGCCGTTTGAGGGCTATTGGTGCTTGCCCGGTGGGCACATCGAGTTTGGCGAGAAGGTTGAAGACGCGCTCTATAGAGAGATAGCCGAGGAAACGGGGCTCTCGATTACAAACCACCGCTTCCTCGGATACTTCAACGAATACTACCCG
>CAZHXC010000343.1:0-4267 GCA_964536145.1 uncultured Spirochaetales bacterium
ACTCAGGCCCGACGGAAACCGGCGCCTCGGGTGCATCCGGCGACGACGGAGAGACTGCCAACGAGCAGCCGGCGAGTGCTGAGGCCGGAGCGGAAGCCGGGACGGAAGCAAGTGAGCAGCCGGCGGGCGAGGCTGCCGGTGCGGTCGACTCGCTGATTACAGACGAGATGAAAGAGCGCTTTGTCACCGAAGTCGGCGAGCTGCTCGACTCAATCGAAAACAACCTCATGAAGCTCGAGGATGATCCTGACGACTCCGAGCTCCTGAACGACACGTTTCGCAATGTCCACACGATCAAAGGCAATGCCGGGTTTATCGGTTACGCTGATCTCGAGCAGATCTGCATGAGCATGGAGACGGTGCTCGATTCGGTACGAACCGGGAGCAAGAAGCTCGGCACGCAGATCATCTCCCGTCTTCTTTCGGTTGTTGACTCGATGCAATCGAGGCTCCCGCATCTGAACGAAGGGGCAGACCAAACGGGTGATTCTCTCGAACAAAGCACCGCAAAGCCGCTCGGGGAAATCCTTGTCGAAATGGGTGAGATCTCTCAGGACGTGCTCGACGAAGCGCTGGACAAACAGGACAGGAAAATCGGGGAAATCCTCGTTTCCGACGGTCTGGTCAAGGAGGACACGGTCCGGAAGGCGCTGGAGACACAGGGCAAGAGTGCAGCCGCGCAGGCGGCCGACGGAACCGGCCGTGTTGTGCAGCGCAAGGACATCCGCGTGGATATGGAAAAGCTCGACAAGCTCTTTGAGCTCACCGGCGAGCTCATCACCGCTGAGGCGATGGTTGTCCAGCATCCGGAGCTGCAGAACCTGGAATTGACCGGTTTTGATACCGCCGCGAGTTATCTCACAAAAATCACCCGGCAGATGCAGGAAATAACGATGTCGGTGCGGATGATTCCGCTCGAAGGCCTGTTCAACAAGATGCGGCGCCTGGTGCGTGACCTTTCGAGGAAATTCGGCAAGAAGGTCCTCATGGAAGTCAGCGGTCAGGAGACCGAGATGGACAGGAACGTGATCGAACAGATAGCCGACCCGCTCGTCCACGTGATGAGGAACGCCATCGATCACGGCATCGAGGACGCCAACGCCCGGGCCGAGGCGGGAAAACCCGAGGAGGGGAGGCTACAGCTCAACGCGAAGTACGAGGGAAACGAAATTTGGATCACCATAAAGGATGACGGTGCGGGTATGAGCCGGGAGAAGATTCTCGCAAAGGCAGGAGAGCGGGGCATGCTCACCGGCGATGAGGATCAGATGTCCGATGAGGATGTGTGGAAGTTGATATTCGAAGCCGGTTTTTCAACTGCCGCACAGGTCTCCGATGTTTCCGGACGCGGCGTTGGAATGGATGTGGTGAGACGAAACATCGAAAAGCTCAAAGGAAAAATAAGCGTGACGAGTAAGCTTGGGGAAGGCACCGAAATCATCCTGAAGATTCCCCTCACTCTCGCGATTATGGATGGGATTACCGTCAAGGTGGGGAACTGCAACTACGCCATGGCGCTCGGCGATATTCTGGAGTTTCACAAAGCAACCAAAGCTCAAGTGGTGCAGACAGACAACCGTCACTCCGTACTGCGGCTGCGTGATGAGCTCATGCCCATCATCAAGCTGTACGAGTTCTACGAGACCACTACTGAAAAAAGCGAAGCCACCGACGGCATTCTCATCATCACGCGAGCAAGCGGGAACAAGGCCGCGGTGCTGGTTGACGACATCATCGGTTACCAGCAACTCGTTGTGAAATCGTTACCCGGATATCTGGGTGCAATTCGTGCGGTTTCAGGGTGCAGCATCATGGGTGATGGTGAAGTAACCCTGATTATCGATATGGGATCGCTTCTCAAGGAAGAGCTCGCCGAAAGAAGAGCTCAATAATACAAGGTTTGGAGGAAAACAATGCAGGAAGTGAGAGAAAAAGACGTTGAACAGGATCTGTTTCTCGAAGACGACGAGGACGAAAACTCTCAAATTAACAAATATCTCTTGTTCAATATCGGCCAGGAAGTGTATGGGATCAACATCGGTAGTGTTACCGAGATCATCGAAATGCAGAAGATCACAGAAATGCCCGATATGCCTGACTACATCAAGGGAGTGATCAACCTGCGTGGGAGGGTCATCCCCGTGCTCGACTTAAGACTCAGGTTTGGCATGGAGGAGAGGGACCACGATGACAGGACGTGTATTATCATCGTCAAGATCGATGAGGTCTCCCTCGGTTTTATCGTAGACACCGTTGCCGAGGTTCACGACATTCCCGGACAGGATATCGAGCCGCCGCCGATGTACCGGGACGGTGCGGATAAAAACCGCTACATAGCCGGCCTCGGTAAGATCGGTGATGAGGTGAAGATACTCCTCGATGTCAACAAGATTCTCCACGAGCAGGAGATACATTCGCTCGAAAAGGCCGCGGAGAAAAGAAGCGGCGAGCCGGCCGGGACAGCCCCGCAATAGCAATTATTCAGGAGGAAATAATGAAGACCAGAAATATAGCATTTTTCAAAAGCATCGGTGGAAAGATCATGCTCATAACAACATTGGTTGTTGTGATTTCCATCGGGCTCGTAACAGTACTTACGGTCATGCAGTCATCAAACGCGCTGATGACCGAGGCGTTTGACCAGCTCGAGTCGGTGCGAGACGCAAAGATGAATCAACTGCAGTCTTGGGTGCAGTCGCAGCAGAACGAGATGGACTTCATCGTGGAGAACACCGGGTTGCTGCAGGAGCAGGCAATGGCGGAAGTACACGCCGCTCACGCGTCGAGAAAGGCGGAGATTGAACGTTACTTCAGAGACAACACGGTTACCGGCGATATGCTCGTACCCGGTGGCGAAGTCCATCAGCGTATGAATGAGATCGTCGGATCACGGGTAGCCATGGGGACCACGGGAGAGACCTATCTTCTTTCAGCTGAAGACGGCAGGTACTTCTTCAGAAGCGACATGCAGACCATGGGCGGAGGCGAGTTCGTTTTTGGCGCCGACAAAACGGAAATGGCAAGCGGCTTGAGCTATGTCAGACAGGCCGTGGCGGGAAATGGCGGTGCTGAGGTGTATACCGATTCGAGCGGTCAGCTGGTGCTCGTGGAGTACTCACCGCTGGATATCCCCGGGCGCAACTGGATCATGGTCACCAAAAAGAGCTTTGAAGAATCGGTTGCCGTAACCCTCGAAGGTGACGAGCAGGACGTGTTTCACGATTTTATAGAGAAATTCGGTTATTACGATCTGTTTCTTGTTCATCCGGGTACCGGTGAGGTCTTCTACACCGTGGCGCACGAGGCGGATTACGGAACCGACATTCTAAACGGCGAGTACTCAGACTCAGGCCTGGCGGACGCGGTTCGCAAAGCAATCGAGACCCGGAGCTTTTCGTTCGCGGACTTCAGCCCCTATGAGCCTTCAGGTGGTGAACCCGCCTCGTTTATAGCCGAGCCGATTGTACGGAACGGCAAAGTCCAGCTCGTGATTGCCCTGCAGGTTTCAATAGACGAGATCAACGGTTTTATGTCGGACAGGAGCGGTATGGGCGAGACCGGTGAAAGCTACCTGGTGGGCCCGGACAAGCTGATGCGGTCCGATTCCTATCTCGACCCGGAAAACCACACCGTGAAGGCATCCTTCGCCAGGCCTGCAGCCGGTGACGTGGATACTGTAGCTGTCGCAAACGCCTTGAGCGGTAAAACCGGCGCAAAGGTCATCACCGACTATACCGGCAGTCAGGTACTCTCGGCGTACGCGCCGGCGGATATCTACGGCACCACATGGGTACTGCTCTCCGAAATAAACGAAGGAGAGGTGAGGGCGCCGGTCAACAGCCTCGTCGTTTTTATCGTCATCAGCGCGGTGGTAATGGTAGCGGTGGCAATTGTGGCTGCGGTGCTCTTCTCGAGAACAATTTCAAAGCCCCTCGGGCAGGGTGTTGGTTTTGCAAAACAGATCGCAGACGGTGATCTGGATGTTGAGCTCGAAGTCAACAGGGCAGATGAGATCGGCGAGCTGGCGGACGCGATGCGGAACATGCAGCAGTCACTCAAATACAAGGCGGACATCCTCGAGCGTATCGCCGAGGGAGACCTGACCAATGACGTGGAACTCTCCTCTGAGAGAGACACCCTGGGGAAATCGCTCATTTCCATGTCCAAAAACCTGAACGAGGTGCTTGGACAGGTACGGGAGGCGGTTGAACAGGTCTCATCGGGCTCAAACCAGGTCTCGCAGTCAAGCCAGTCGCTCTCGCAGGGC
>CAZHXC010000344.1:0-1434 GCA_964536145.1 uncultured Spirochaetales bacterium
CCCACGGCCAAACCACCCTTGGGTCTGCGGTGTTTCGGGCACGGTGACGATGATAAAATCCGCCCGCGGCAACATCTCGTCCAATTTGTCCGGGTCATAGAGCTCGCTCATACCCTCCGGAGGCTCGGTAACACGCGGGTCAACACCTATAACGGTCATCCCAAACTCACTGCACAACCTCGCAATTTCACCACCTGTCTCTCCGGCGCCCACGAGAAGAGCAGTAGCATCGGGAAGATGAACGGCGGCGCCGATTTTCTCCCACTTGTGGGCCATCTGGTTTTTCAGATGGACATGTAACCCCTTTGCAAATGCAAGAACAAACATCATTGCGTGAATGCTCAAGTGATCGTTGTAGATTCCCCTGAAATTGGTTACCACCACATCGCTTTTCACTAACGCTTCGTGGTAGTACCCCGCCCTCGGCCCTGCGTGCGGCGCCATGATCCAACGCAGCCGCTTGCCGCGGTCAAACAGGTCGGGCACGATATCACCAAAGGCCGCATCGCACCCGGGGATGACCTCCATGGCCTCCTCTTTGGTTTTGCACAATACCACGTCGATATCAGGAACACGCTCCTTCAATACCGGTGGCCATGATTCAATCAGGCTGTCGGATAGTCCGGTGCCCTCCTGAAGAATTAGTAGCTTGAATCCCATTGCATACCCTCCTTTTTTCTATACTTCTCTATATGCCGCCGGCCGGGTTGCTCTTGCGTTTCAACACCCGGCGATGCTACTCCCGCGCTTCCAGCTGATCAAGAGGCGGTTTTAGATCAGGCGGAAGCGGTGATTTATAGGTAAAACCCTCAGTCCGTTCTGCAAACTCACTCTTCGCCCTCTTCAGAAGGTCAGGTTTTGTGAAGAGATCAAGAATCGATCGAGCAATCGTCTTTGCTGAGAACAGCAATGATTTATGTCCAATGCTCATCCCGCTCACCGCGGCGAACTGCCAGGAATGTCCCGGCGTACCGAGAATACCCGTAGCGGTGGAAAACTCGAGAGTTGGCGTATTCCAGCTGACATCAGCTACATCGGTAGACCCGCCGCCCTTCTCACCTTCATTCCACGGGTCAGGTACGCTCCTGTCCATCAACGTCTCCTGGAGCTCCTTCCAATTGGGCCGGTTTGTACGCCGGAGCCACTCCTTCTTCTGAACCGGCTCTATGCTCTTGCTCAATTCGGCTGCAAACTCAAGCTCCTCATCGGTATACTCCGGTGTTCCCACCTCGCGCATATTCGCGGTGGCGATTTCAGCAAGCGCCTTGTTGGGTAGGGTATTGTAGCACCCCGTGAGGAACTCCACCTTATGGGTGGTTTGGGCAATGAGATCGGCGCCTTTGGCAATATCGAGAAGCCACTCGTAGATCTGTTCCACCTGATCACGCTCCGGCGCTCTCACGTAGTACCAGGTTCGTGCATACGGCGGGATGA
>CAZHXC010000344.1:1444-4258 GCA_964536145.1 uncultured Spirochaetales bacterium
GGTTCATGCCCCCCGTCCTCGGTAACGTAGTGTATCCGCGCCTCCTGGACGACATGCTCTCTCATGTAGTTGGCGCCCACATGCATGATTTCGGCAGCGTCGCTCGCTCCGCGGCCGTCTGTGGGTGATCCGGCGGCGTGGGCTGCCTTTCCGTAGAAGTGGAACTTCACCGAGTTCATCGCATTACTGCTCTTCAACCCGGTAACATTCATCATCCCCGGGTGGTGGCTCAATACCGCGTCCACCCCGTCGAAAACCCCATCGCGGACCATGAATACCTTCCCGACGAGGGTCTCCTCAGCAGGGCAGCCGAAAAATTTGACGGTCCCCGTTATGTTCTTCTCATCGATGGCGGTCTTGACGGCAATAGCGGCGGCCATCCCCGAGGTGCCGTAGATGTTGTGACCGCAACCGTGGCCCGGTGCGCCTTCTTTCACAGGCTCCTGAGTTGGTATTGCCTTCTGCGACAACCCGGGGAGCGCGTCATATTCGCCAAGGATTCCGAGTACCGGCTTCCCTGAGCCGTAGCTCGCAACAAAAGCGGTGGGCATCCCGGCGACGCCCCTCTCTACGGAAAAGCCGTGTTTTTCCAACTCATCGGCAAGCAGCTTTGAAGATTTATGCTCCTGAAGCCCGACCTCGGCAAAACTCCAGATTGCATCTGAAATCTCGATGATACGCTCTTGGTTGTTGTCGATCCAATCTGTCGCTGTTTCTTTTGGCATGACATACCCCCTTTATTGCAGACCCGCGAAGACGCGCTGTCGCGCGTGCTCGGTGCCGGAACCGACCGGTGTCTATATCGATTGCTTTCCGGTCATCTCGTCTATTTCTAACTGCAAAACAACTACTTTGTCGACGCTTTCATCCGCAAAGCTCCAATCTTCCTTTTTCAGGTAGTGATTCATGATAACAGACAACCCCGTTCTTGTTTTAGAGGGGTCGTCCACCACCAACAGTTTGCCGTATCCCATCACACTCCGGTATTTCATCTGCCAGCTGCAAGCGTGTTCCTTCCGGACGATCTTTGTATCCACCTCAATCTCAAAACATACTCGGTTATTTTTCTGCAGGAGCTCTATCTTTCTTCCGGTCTTTGCGGAGTGAAAGTAGAGACGGCCGTCGGAATAACCGTAATTCATCGGCACGATATACGGGACGCCCTCATCGCAGAAGCCGATCCTGCAGATCTCTCCACGTTCTATGATGTCGATGATTTCATCACGGTTTGTAACTTCTTTTTCCGATCTTCTCATGCGAAAGCTCCTCTTTGACAATATTCCAAGATTAAACAGCAGGAAAGCCGGCTTGCCAAGCGCGGCAGGCTATTCCCGACGCTCGTTGAGGTATTCCAGAGTCTCCGATAGCAACGGCTCATCGAGCTCTTCGACCATGCGTGCCTTGATGCTTTCGAGCGTATCCTCCACATAGCGCATCTCGATGTCCGGTTCGTCACCGTCCACATCAAACAGGATAACTTTGGGCCCGCCTTCTTTGTTGGACCACGGCTCCCAAACAGGCCGCTCGCTGCCGCCGGTTACGGCGTTCGGATCCCCGGTCCTCAGAAAACTCGACACATACCTCATCATCGTGTCGGAAAGCGCTTTTCGGCCTTGCCTGTTAGCACGGGTGAACAACCTCCAGGTATAGAGCGGCCCGTTGAGCGAATCGGTGCCAAGGAAAAAGGGAATCTCAAAGGTGTGGGCCGCGCCTAACTTGAGCGGCCAGTTCCGCGGCAAAGGCGATTCTCCATCTTCATCGGGAGATCCCCAATCAAACCGGTAGGCGTAGACCGGCGGATGATCCGGGTCCGCGGTAAGGGACCGCGCAAGGGAGTCGACAGCTTCAGCCTTCCACTGCATGCTTCCGTACTTGCCGGCAGCCTGATAGAGGTCACTCCGCCAGTCAAATGATCTGTCAAAAGAGAAGAAGAGCTTTACCTCGTGCTTGTTGGCGCCAAGTATGACCGGAACTTTTACAGGCTGCTCGCCGGTAGCTATCAGACCGTATCCGGCCTCCGGAATAACCGCCCCGTCTGCAAAGACAGCGGGTGAACCGGTCATACCGGCGGTTCCGGTGGAGTCCATCTTGAGAATCTCGCGGCCGTTCTTCTCCATGAGATAGCTCCTCACCTGCTGCGCGGACATGCGGTCAATATACGCCTTCGCGTCAGCGTCGCTCCCGGCGAACCCGTCCTCCCGGACGAGCCTTTGGAGGATCATCGACGAATTTGCATCTCCTTCCTCTACGGTGCTGAGAAGCGTGCCGCCGCTTTGTGACATGGCATGGCTGAAAAGCCCCACCGCATGGCGTGACAGCAGAAGTGAGGTGACGTTTATCCCGCCTGCCGATTCCCCGGTGACGATGACACGATCCGGGTCGCCACCGAATGAAGCGATATTCTCCTGTATCCACCGAAGCGCCGCAATGATGTCAAGGGTGCCGTAATTGCCGGAGGCGTCTTCAGCAGTGGCGGAGGACTCCCGTAGGGCCGGGTGGGTAAGCCAGCCCAAAGGTCCAAGCCGGTAGTTAAAGGAGACATAGATCACCTCAGATTGAGAGGCGACGGCATGCCCGTAGTAGTCGGGCACCATATCGGCAGCACCGATGGAATTTCCTCCACCGTGGATGAACACGTATACCGGGAGGTCGTCCTCCGGTCCCTGAGGCCGCCAGACGTTGAGGTAGAGGCAATCCTCCGAGCCTATCACTCTTCCCGGTATTATTGGGCTGTACTGAGTGCAAGGCTCGCCGAATCTGGTGGTTTTCAATACCCCCTCCCAGCGTTCCGGCGGAACGGGAGCTCGCCATCTG
>CAZHXC010000345.1:0-571 GCA_964536145.1 uncultured Spirochaetales bacterium
CCGGGGCCGACGAGCCGCGGGCATCACCGTGGCCCGTCTGACGGCGGCAGAACCCATAAGGAGGCCGTTTTGGAGCCCCTCGTCGAGCGATATACGAATAAGCGCGTTGCATTTCGTTTCTCAGGAGTATCTCTGCAGACCGATCTTTCGCAGGGGCTTTTTTCGAGCTTTGACATAGACGCGGGAACGAAGTTTCTTCTTGGTGTTGTCGGCAAACAGATCGAGCTGGAGAAGACCGAACGGATTGCCGATGTTGGCTGCGGCGCCGGCGCGATCGGTATCGCGCTCCTAAAGGCGAGCGGTCTATCGAGTTGCGTGTTTCAGGACCGGGACGCGCTTGCCCTTGAGTTTGCAAAGTCGAATTGTGGTTTGAACGGCGTGTCTGCACGGTCGCACTTTGCCGGCGGGCTCGGGATGCAGACGGTTGACGGGGAGTTTGATCTCATCCTTTCGAATCTTCCGGCAAAGGCGGGGCTGCCCGTCCTTGCGGAACTGTCCTCGGAAATATCGTGGCGGTTGAAGCCCGGCGGCGTGGGGGCGGTGGTTATTGTCTCCCCGCTTGCCGATGCGC
>CAZHXC010000345.1:581-4256 GCA_964536145.1 uncultured Spirochaetales bacterium
CGCTGGGAGAGATACTCTCCGGCTGTGGTGCCAAAGTTTTTCATACCGAAGACCGGAAAGGCCACCGGGTGTATCTTTTTAGACCGGCTATTGCGGGCGCGAATGGGACGTCATCCGAACGCATCGGCGGCAAACTCGATCCGTATATCAGAGGCCGGAAACGCTTCTCCCACGGCGGGATCTCCTACGAGCTCGATACCGCGTACAATTTGCCGGATTTTGACACCCTTGGCCGGGAAACCGTTCTCGCGATGGATCTCATCGACAAGCGGCTCGACCGCGCATTTGTACGAAACGCCTCCGGGAGGGTTTTGATCTGGAATCCCGGGCAGGGCCACCTCGCCGTGTATCTCTTGCGCCGGTTTCCGGACTTGCCGCCTGACCGGCTCATCCTCGCTTCGAGAGACGCACTGTCGCTCGAAATTTCCCGTCACAACATTTCACATGTGGTTTCGGGGGGCGGAGGTTCAGCCGCCGTTATCCACGTACCGTCGGTCGAACGCACGGCGTCCCTCGAAACAACGACCGCTGCCCCGGCACAACCGGGGACCTCCCTCGCATTGCTCTTACCCCACCCGGTTCCCGGGGTGCATTGGGAGGAGGAGGCGGCTATAATGCTTTCCCGGTGTCTAGAGCCGGGAGGCGTGGCGATAGCAAGCGCTGCAAGCACCGAGATTCACCGTTTTTTGGGCGTTATTCACGGGTTGGTGCTCCACGATAGCAGGAAATACAGGGGATCGAGGGCCGTCGTACTGAAAAAGCGTGAGTGAGCCATCCCGTCTCCGGCGCCGTTTTGACCCGTCAAACCGGCCGGTCACAGGCTCGCGCCGCCGTCCACCTTCAGGTTCGTCCCGGTGATCATGGAAGCTTGCTCGGAAGCGAGAAACATGAACGCGTAAGCGATATCTTCCGGAGTCTGCAGCCTGCCGAGGGGAGTACGCACCAGACGACGATTGTAGTTTTCCGGATTGTCTATGCTCGTTGACCAGTCGTTTGGGCTGTGGGCATGGTCCCCCCTGATAAACGGGGTGTCCACGTGCCCCGGTGAGACCATGTTGCACCGGATGCCGTCTTTGGCGTAGGCTCCCGCGGCGGATTCGGTCAACCCCAGCATGCCGGTTTTGCTCGCGGCATACGCCGGCGAAGCGCCGCCCCGCCGAGTGGAGGCTATCGAGCCCATGTTGATAACGGAGCCGCCGCCTGCACGCCGCATCGTCGGTACCGATGCTTTGATGCCCAGGAAAGCGCCGGTGAGCGCCGTCTCCATCACCGTGTGCCACGTCTGTTCGGTCTGCCCGTCGAAACTCACTCTGTAATTAGCTCCGGCGTTGTTGCACAGGATATCGAGAGAGCCGAACATCTTCTCCGTTTCTGCAACGGCTTTTTCCCACGCACCCGCGTCGGTAACATCGAGATGGGCGAATATCGCCCGTCCGCCGGCCCGCGCAATCTCGTCAACCACGGCCTGCCCGCCCGCGGCGTTGATATCGGCAACACATACCGCAGCACCGTTTGAGGCGAATAGCCGTGCCTGGGCCGCGCCCATACCGCTTGCTCCACCGGTGATGAGCGCTACTTTACCCTCGAGCCGCGCTCGGTTTCCTGAAAGCTCCATCTACAACTTCAGCTTGCTGATGATCTCGCAGACCTCCCGGGTATCCTCTTTGCTAATTTCGAGGCTCGCGACCAGGCGGATTGTTTCCGGTCCGGTGGCGTTGCACCGTATTCCCTGCTCCGCAAGGGCATCCCGAACCTCCCCCGATTGGTGCCCCGGAGTGCTGAAATACACGATATTTGTTTCAACGGGAGCCAAGACCGCCCAATCCGTGGCCCTGAGTGCGTCTGCAATCATCGCCGCGTGTTCATGGTCTTCCCCGAGTCTTTCGATGTTGTTTTCGAGCGCGTAGAGCCCTGCGGCGGCCAGCACTCCTGCCTGTCGCATTCCGCCGCCGAGCACCTTCCTCACTCGCCTCGCCTCTGCGATAGTGGCCTCGTCTCCGCAGAGCAGGCTGCCGACTGGGGCGCCGAGACCTTTCGACAGGCAGAAGGTAACCGTATCCGTGTAGCCGCAAATATCTTTTACCGAAAGGCCTGTAGCCGCAGCGGCGTTGAAAACCCGTGCCCCGTCCATGTGGACGTAGATGTTGTGTCTTTTCGCGACGGTGCGCACCGCCTCAAGGTCATCTTTTGCATAGCAGGTACCGCCTTCGAGATTGTGAGTATTTTCTATTTCAATGAGTCTTGTTTTTGGCATTGAATAGACGCCGGGTCTGATGACTTTCTCGATTGCTTCAGGTTTGAGTATGCCTTTTTCTCCCTCTATGGCCACCGGCATTGCGCCGGCAATTGCCGCAACGCCGGCCAATTCGAAATGGAGGATATGCGCACGCCGGTGCGCGATCACTTCGTTCCCCCGTCCGCAGAGGATATACATCGGGATGAGGTTGCCCATGGTTCCTGAAGTGAGAAAAATCGCCGCCTGTTTGCCGGTTATTTCCGCGGCCACCTCCTGCAGCTTGTTGACCGAAGGGTCTTCGGAGTAGACATCATCACCAACCTCTGCGTCGTACATCGCTTTGCGCATGCCCTCTGTGGGTTTGGTAATGGTGTCGCTTCTGAGATCGTAAGTTTTCATTTTCTGTTACTCTCCTTTTGTAACGCTTTCAAGCAGCTCAAAAAACTGCGGAAATGTGACATCGGCGGCCTCGGCGCCTTCTATTACGGTCTCGCCTGCCGCCGCCAGAGCGGCAACCGCAAGAGCCATCACAACGCGATGGTCACCTCTTCCGTTTACCCGCGTTCCCGTGAGGACGGGACGCCGGTCCTTACCATGGCCGTGTATGATAAGTCCGTCTGGCATCTCTTCGAGCTCGGCGCCCATTTTTGTCAATTCTTCCCGCATGACCGTGATCCTGTCGGTCTCTTTTTCCCTCGCCTGGGGAACATTCATCAATCTGGTAATCCGATCGGCAAAGCACGCGGTTACCGCGAGTGCCGGAAGTGCGTCCGGGGTGGCGTTGAGATCAAGATCGCAACCTCTGAGATCTCCTCCGCTAATCGTCACACCGGTGGCCGTTTTTTCTGCGGTACAGCCGAGGGCTCCAAGCATGTCAACCACGGATTTATCACCCTGGGGATCGTCAAAATCAAGCCCCTCGACGGTGAGGGTGGATCCGCAGATCGCAGCGGCACACATGAAGAAGGTTGCGGAGGAAAAATCGCCCGGAATTCGTCTTGTAAACGCGGAATATCGCCGGCCTCCGGGAAGATGCATCCGCGCAAAATCCTCATTTGTGTATCGGATCCCCTGGGCGTCGAGCCAATTCAGCGTCATTTCGACATACGGCCGTTCATGGAGGAGCGGTATCTCGATCGTGGTATCCTGCGCAGCGAGCGGTGCGGCTAAGAGCAGGCTGGAGAGATATTGGCTTGTCGGGCAGCTTATCGAGGTATTGCCGCCATTCAGCGTCCCGCCGATCACATAGGGAGGCTTACCGTTGTTTCTGGCCGAATATGCCGTGGCTCCGAGGTCCCGAATGCTTTGTAGCAGTGGTGCGGCGGGCCGTGAACGGATCTGCTCATCGCCGGTAAACACCACGTAGTTTGCCTGCAGCGCAGCTACGGCGGTCAGAAGGTAGAGCGTCGTTCCCGAGTTGTCGACATCGATTATGTTTT
>CAZHXC010000346.1:0-2831 GCA_964536145.1 uncultured Spirochaetales bacterium
TGAATGCCTTTGTCGAGTTGCTTTGAGCGGAGCGGGTCTGTACTGATAAGCTCCTTGAAGATCTCCGGAGCAAAGCTCGGTACGCCCTGGAACATGTGCTCTTCACCCTCGGTGAGAGTGTCGCCAATCTTGAGCTCACCCCGGTCGTACAGACCGATTACGTCACCAGGAAACGCCTCGTCAATCGCGTTCTTGCGCTCCGCCATGAAGTTGTACGGCCGTGAGAACTTCTTCTTTTTGCCGTGCCTGACGTGAAGGAACTCCTTGTCACGCTCAAATCGTCCTGAACACACCCTCAAGAAAGCGATGCGGTCACGGTGACGCGGGTCGAGGTTCGCGTGTATCTTGAACACAAATCCGGAGAAGGTCTCTTCAGTTGGGCTGACGAGCCGGGTACTTGTCTCCCGCGGCCGCGGTGGCGGTGCTATCCTCACAAACGTCTCCAACAACTCACGGACCCCAAAGTTGTTGAGGGCGCTTCCAAAAAACACCGGCGCCACGCGTCCGGCAAGGTACTCCGAGGGGTCGAAGGGCTCGTACACTCCCTCTATGAGCTCGATGTCCTCGCGGAGCTGTGCGGCATCATTCGGCAGTTTCTCATCAAGCATCGGATCGCCCAAATTATCGATCAACAGCCTGTCCTCCTCCACGACAGTCTTGCTCGGCTGGAAGAGGTAGACGTTGTTGTCATAGAGGTTGTAGACGCCTTTGAAGGTCCTTCCCATGCTGATCGGCCAGGAGAGCGGTCTCACCGATATCTCGAGCTTTTTCTCGAGCTCATCCATGAGAGCAAAAGGCGGCTCACCTTCACGGTCGAGCTTGTTGATAAAGATGATCACCGGGGTGTTGCGCATCCGGCACACCTGCATGAGTTTCTCGGTCTGTTCCTCAACGCCTTTCACGCAATCGACCACGAGTATGACGCTGTCCACCGCCGTAAGGGTCCGGTAGGTGTCCTCGGCAAAGTCTTTGTGACCCGGCGTGTCGAGGATGTTGATGAGTCTTCCTGCATACTCGATGGTCATGACGCTGGTGGCCACCGATATCCCGCGTTGTTTTTCTATTTCCATAAAGTCCGATGTTGCGGTCTTCCGGATCTTGTTCGATTTGACTGCACCGGCGGTGCGTATCCCGCCTCCGAAGAGGAGGAGTTTCTCAGTCAGCGTTGTCTTTCCCGCGTCCGGGTGGCTGATAATGCCGAATGTGCGCCGTTTTTCTATTTCCTGTTGAAGGTCCATGCTTTTATCCTGAATGGTTTGGTACTCTTTGAGTCGATTCTGCTGTTACGAATACACCGGAAGCTCGTCAGGTTGGGATTAGTCTCATTGCTGCTAAAGATACTGGAATTTGCGGCCGTTGCCAAGCAGGGAGCGATTTTGCCAATGGCTCTTGGCAGTCCGTAGGCTCCACATCGGCCTCCATCGCCCTTTTCGAATATTGAAGGTATTCTGATCGCCGTGGTACAATGGCGCTTGTATCACTTTAGATACCTCCTATGTGTCTTGCGAAGGGTCCACGCCACCACCGGTCGAGTGTTTAGGAGTTTTTTGCGTAGGTAGCCAGTTCAACTGTGGCGATGTCAAAGCAGTTGTTTTTAGGCGCCCTACAGACTAACGGGGATTGTGTTAATGCATATTGGAGGCCTCGCCCGGGAATTTGTGCTGAAAAGAATCCCCAAGCAGACATCTGAATAGATTTCGAGAGGGATGACGCTATTTTCCATTCTGTCCCTCGCCATCATATTCGGAAGCCTCGCCTTGATCCCATCCATAATATCTTCCATTCAAGAAGGAAAGTGGATAAGCTTATTGAGCTTGTCCGGGGCGTATGCAACCATATGGATCCTATTATTCAAGAAGAATTTAAGCTATTACACGAGAAGTTACGTATTATGTCTTTCTATTGTTGTAGTTGGTTATATCTCCATTAGTTCCATCGGTTTGGTTAGTTCGGCGAGATTATGGTTTTTATGTGCGGCTGTTTTGGCATGTCTTCTAATCGATGGTAAATCTGCTTTCGCCTTTTTTGTGATATCGCTCGCTATATTCATTGGGTTTGGTTTCAAGACGGATTTTGCAGTTAGGCTTCCGGCTGAAGCAGACCATACTGTTTGGATCATTACCTCAACAACGTTTGTTATTGTGAGCATCCTTGTTGTTGGATCAACATATCTCATTGTAACAGGTATGAAGAGGGCAGAGGCTTCACGGCGCGAGAGTGAGGAACGCTTTCGCCTGTTTGCGGAACTCGCTCCGGTTGGAATAGTCATTTCGGACAGAGACGACAAGACTATCTATGTAAGCCGTAAGTTCACGGAATTGTTTGGGTACACTTTGTCCGACATCCCGACCGTCAATGATTGGTGGCCTCTTGCATTTCCGGATCAAGAACAGCGGGCTCGGGTTCGCAAGGAATGGAGAGCTGCTATTGAGGAAGCATCGAAGACGGGGTTGGAAAATAAGCCTGCGGAATTGCCGGTGACATGCAAGGACGGCACTCTTCGTCAAGTCGAGTATAGAGCTACGACTACCAGTGATTTGAATGTCGTTGTTTTTTCGGATATCACTGAGCGCAAGCGCGTTGAAGAGGAACGGGAGAAACTCCGGGAACAATTGGCACAGTCCCAAAAGATGGAGGCCATCGGATCACTGGCAGGCGGGGTAGCCCACGATCTGAATAATCTGCTCTCACCCATTCTTGGTTATGGTGAGATGCTGCGTGAGGAATTGGATACTGAAGACGCCCGGCGGGAGTCGGTTGAAGAGATCATCAGTGCCGGTTTGCGTGCACGGGACCTGGTACGACAGCTCCTGGCATTCAGCCGCAAACAG
>CAZHXC010000346.1:2841-4252 GCA_964536145.1 uncultured Spirochaetales bacterium
TGGAATTCAAACCTCTAAACCTGAACAAGGTGGCGGCCGGGCTGGAGAGACTGTTGAGGCGCACAATCCGGGAAGATATCGAAATGAAGTTTGAGTTGTCCCCCGGCGTTGGCGTGGTTATGGCGGATATCGGACAGATTGAACAGGTGATCATAAACCTGTCAGTTAACGCGGTTGAGGCAATGCCGCAAGGTGGAAAACTAACCCTTGAAACCGGCAAGGTATATCTGGATGAAGACTACGCGAAGCATCATGAGGGCGTGAAACCTGGAGAATACACGATGCTCGCGGTGAGTGATTCAGGGATCGGCATGGATAGCGCAACCCGAGAAAGAGTTTTTGATCCGTTCTTCTCTACAAAGGGTGAGAGTGGTACAGGCCTTGGCCTGGCTACAGTTTACGGAATCGTGAAACAACACGGCGGTAACATATGGGTGTACTCTGAGCCTGGAGAAGGATCTACATTCAAAGTATATTTCCCCGTTGTTGAGACATCGGTACCGGAAGCGACAACCGCTGCAGAGACAAGCAGCAATCTGAAAGGTTCTGAAACCATTCTGATTGTTGAGGATAATGAACAGGTTCGCCGCCTTGCCGAGTCTGTGCTGAAGCGAAACGGCTACAATGTTTTGACTGCGAAAGACGGTGCTCAGGCCCTGGAGAGAATCCAATCACATGAGCATCATATAAACCTGCTCCTGACCGACGTTGTCCTTCCGGACATGAACGGGAGGGAGCTTTACGAAAAGACGGCTGAAGCGTTCCCGTCAATGAAGGTGGTCTATATGTCCGGTTACACCAACAATGTGATCGCCCATCGCGGTGTTCTGGATGAAGGGGTTGATTTCATTCAGAAACCTTTTACTGTTTACGGGATGGCTGCGAAAATCCGGGAGGTTCTTGATGAGAACAACCGGGAGTAGTCCCGCAGAATCGTCACGCTACAGTTTTTTCAGATCGCAATCCGTACCCGTGGCGAGCAAGACGGCGTAATTCAAAGAATTGAGGCCTCCAAAGGCCTCATGGAGTATCCTCCGCTTCTCCGTCAAGTTCCGGATAGAGCTTCTTCACGCACTCCGGGCAGAGGCTGTGGCTGAACTCGGCCTCTGTGTGGTTATGGACATAGACCTCAACTTGGTTCCAGTAGCCCTTGTCGTCACGGATATTCTTGCAGCCGGCGCAGATGGGCACGATGCCGCGCAGAGTCTTGATCTCGGCCAGCGCCTGTTGCAGCTCCCGGATCTTCTCAGCAAGAGTCTCCTGCATCTCCACCATGCGCCGGCCGACCTCGACCCTGGCCAGTAGCTCGCCCGGGTCAAAGGGTTTAGCCAGGTAGTCGTTAGCTCCCGCATCCAGTCCGTCGATGATCTCCCGCTTCGTCGTCTTCGCAGTCAGCATGATGATGTAGTGG
>CAZHXC010000347.1:0-4248 GCA_964536145.1 uncultured Spirochaetales bacterium
CATTCCTTCAATCCACCAAGATCTATAGTACCTCGGAAAATCACGCCCTCGCTTCAAGTCCTGGTGGGCTCATAAAAGCGGGGCGTTCCCTTTAGGGGGCGGCCCGCTTTTATTGCTTTCCAGTGTAGTTGGAGGGTTTTCTCACAATATACAGACAAAACATCATCATATGTTGTATGTTTTTATGCATAAGGGGGCTGAATATGCGGACTACACTCAACCTTAATGATGATCTGCTGGCTGAGGCACAGAGGATAACGGGCGTGAAAGAACGAACCGCTCTCATACACAAAGGTCTTCAAGCACTCATAGAACGTGAGAGCGCAAGACGCTTAGCTCGTCTGGCTGGGAGCGAGAAGGATCTGGAAGAGATCCCTCGAAGGAGGCCAAAACCGGCATGATCCTGGTGGACACTTCCGTATGGATCGATCATTTTCGGGGAGAGGATAATGGATTACACGAGTGTTTGGATCAAGGAATTGTCCTGAGACATCCCTTCGTGATCGGGGAGATAGCCTGTGGCAATCTAAAAAACCGCAGCTGCATATTGCCTATGTTGTCCAATCTCCCCGCGGCGGTTGAAGCTTCGGATGGTGAAGTAATTACATTTATTGAAAAGAGATCGCTTTACGGGCGTGGTATAGGCTACATCGACATGCATCTTTTGGCTTCCGCAGCTCTGACACCGGATGCTCGTTTGTGGACCATGGATATCCGACTGAAAGAAATAGCCGAATCTATGGATTTAGGGCTTCTTTTGTGAAGACGATATCGATCTGAAAAACCTCCTCGTGACTCCCCTTGATGCTGAAGTGAGCAGGATCTGCGAATTCACCCGGTTCATCTGGGACAAGGTTGCTCAGAATTACGGGACAAATTCCCAGAAATCAGTCGGTGGCAGGAAGAGAATGTGCCGGAAAGCCTGACCGTGTTCACCATTCCAAAAATGTGACCATCTCTATCCATCTTTTATCAATTTCGGATCAATTTTCGTCAAAGATGGTCAAGCCCGAAGGGGCACTTTGAGACTTGGTGGATAACGTAGAGCACGCGAGTCCTCGCGGTTATAGTCGTTAGGACAGTACCGGTGTGCTATAGATGCCTGGCATCACCGGTCTCGTGCGTTTTGCCGACGATCCGGTTCGCGCGACCGTCGACTGATGGAGATGGACGCGGGCAGACGTTCGCGGAAAGGAAACTGGATCGTCAAAGTCGTAAGTGAATGGTGCCGGCGTAACCGCCATCAGCACCTAAGCGACCAACAAGAGACTCTGCGCTTGAAGTTGCAGGGACATTACAACTGCTACGGCGTTACAGGGAACTTCCGCGCTGTTCAGCGCTTCTTCTATGAAGTGCGCAAGGTGTGGCGAAAGTGGCTCAACAGGCGTACTCGAGCCAATCCCATGCCGTGGAGAAAGTTTCTAATGCTGGAAAAACACTACCCGCTACCATGACCACGAATCATGCACTCCAAGTCGTAGCGAAACCGTGATTTGAGGAACCGAGTGCGGGAAATCCACCAGCACAATAGTGTCGGGTTGAGGCAAAAGACCTTCTGGAACTCGGCGAGGCAGAGCCACTCTACTTGCCGCCGGCACAAGTTTACGCAAGACCTTCCAGCCAGGGCAGAACCACCGGAAGTATAAGCTCCGGGAACTCCCTGTTGATATTGTGCCCCGCGCCGGCGATCTTCTTCACCGTATAATTCTCCCGCTTAGGCACCACCGATTCGAGGTAGTCGTCAGGAAGAATCCCCCCAGCATCGGGATCGGCCTGGGCGATCAACACCGGGCAGGTGATGTTGGCGAGACTTTTCGCGGGATCCTCGCCCCCACGGGATGTTCCATTCACTACATTCCGCAGTATTTCCGCATCCATCTGCCTGAGGCACTCGGCCTTCCAAGGGGCAAAATACTCGGGTTGGTTGGGACTGAGCTCCTGCAGCTTGGGCGCCATCTCCTCGACGGAGAGCCCCGCATCGAGCAGTTCGAGGAAGGTTCGAAACTGTTTCAATGTCGGGCTTTCTGAAAACTCTTTCGGTCGCCTGCCCGAGATGATCCCTGGGTCTTCAAGGACGAGCCCGCGATAGAGTTGTGGTTCTTTTCCCCCCAACGCCACCGCGTTTCCGCCTCCCATTGAGTGGCCCCAGACAATTGGTGCTTCCTCACAGACGTGTTCAATCACATACTTGATATCCCGGGCGTGATCGTCCCTGGTGTAGCTCCCCGGCGTGTGGCCTGAATACCCGTGGCCGCGCTGGTCCATGGTTATCACGCGATAGCCCGGCGTGAGCGAGTCGATCACCCGGAGGAACGTATCCCGACGGCTCGTAACGCCGTGCAGCATGAGCATCGGTGGTCCGTTGTCCGGCCCGACGGAGTAGCCGATTTCTAATTCGCCGGTGTTGATGGTGTGATCAGTGAATCCGTTCAGCAATAGCGGCATATGGTGCTCCTCTATAAGATTTTGTAGATCATTACAGCGGAAAAGCGATACTGCTGTCAACGATCGTTTTGTGGGAAGATCGACGCCCCTGCGCTTGCGCCGTGATAGGCTGGAGGTTGCGGGACGGCGCCATTTGCCGGCTGAGCTTACAGAACCGGTAGCATTTCCGGCAACGTATTTTCTCAATGTGTTTCACGCATCTCCAGGAGCTCGCGAATACGGCCAAAGGTCACATGCTCGTAACCTTTCATTTCCTCTATGTCTATAAGGGCCAAATCCGGATCAAAGTTCGGATTAAGACTCAGAAGCAGTAAGAGCTCCACGGTTTCTATACCCGCCGCTGAGGCGGCTTTCGCAATGGTCATCATCGGCGAGATCCGGAAAACCCCGGCGCCCGCTTTGCGGGAAACGCCGTATGAAAGCGCGCCCTCTGCGGGGCATGCTTCAAGACAGCGTGTACACCGGTTGCAGCGATCATCACGCACAGCCTTAACCGATGAAACTTTGATGGTAAACGGGCATGCGCGGCTGCAGCGACCGCAGTTGGTGCAGAGGTTTGTGTCTCTGCGTATGGTGAGGGGGCTGAGCAGCCCCAGGGTGCTCAGCACGGCTCCAAAGGGGCAAAGCCATCGGCACCAGGGACGCTCCACGAACATGCTTCCGGTGAGCACAACCATCGCTGCCACCAGACACCGGAGTTTGCCGAGCAGACGGTCCACCTGTGGCGGTACAAATCTATTGTAACGCCGGCCGAAAACCCTGCTCCCCAAGCGCCCCACCCACTCCTGAATGGTGCCCAGGGGACAGAGCCTTCCGCAGAAGACGGCCCCCATGATCAGCGCAGTTCCAAGAAGCCCGGTCAGAACCCAGGCGCCTGTCCCGCCAAAGTCCAGGTTGCCTGAAAGAAGGCGCCCCAGGTTCTGGACAGCTCCAATCGGGGACAGCCCCTGCAGCTCAGGCAGAGAAAATGGAAGGATGCCGGTTTGCTGCAGATTGCGAAGTGATGCACCTGCAACTACCAGCACCACAAGCCCTATTTGAATAGTGTGGCGAACGGCCCGGGACAACCGTGTTTGTGATTTGCCTGTTCGTTTTCGCGACACCAGCGCTTCTCTTCCTTTCATAGTTACCTTACTACAAACACCAGCTCGCCCTGATAGCCGTCGCGGGAACATTCCCGAATGATCTCCAATTGGAAGCTACCGGGTGTGGTAGCCGTGAACTCGAGCTCGCCGACATTTGTTCTGTTCTTTGGCTTTGTCCAAACAGGCGAGGCCGTGAGAACAAGAGGCCCGCTGTCTCTATCCTCCCGCCAACGGCTCCCCTCAAGAAGGAGAAGCATCTCTTCCGGCTTTGCGGTGAAGCACGAATGTACGCTGTGTGAAGATCTTGTGAAAACTTACACACTCTTCACATCTTCGCCGCCGCAACTGTTACAGCTGATCCGGCTGCAGCTATTGGCCGGGATGTAGCTCAAGAAGGTAGTCTGATGGACTTGAGTGGTAGCGTTGTCTACCGCGACAACGAATGGTTTCTTAACGTCCATGACGGACTGTACGAGATCCACATGGAACCCTTCGGCCACGATGAATCGCTGCCGTTTACCGAAGGGGCTACAGTGGAAATACGGGGATTTGTACTCCCTGAGCACATTGCGCCGGTCAGGGTAACCACTGGCGGTGAGACATACGAGTTCCGGCATGAGCAGCGCTATCCACTTTGGGCGGGCGCGGGCGAAAGGCGCAATGCCGTGGAGGAACGGGGGGACGAGCAAGGCCGCATGCAGGCTCCAGGGCGTCAGTT
>CAZHXC010000348.1:0-4227 GCA_964536145.1 uncultured Spirochaetales bacterium
TCAGCGTGGTGCCGGTGTTCCCATCGAGATCCGTATACCCGTCATTCCTACCCTGAACGATCACGACGAGTTTATCGAACAGGCGGGTGATTTCCTCGGCTCACTCGACGCGGTCAAGACGGTGAGACTGCTCGCCTACCACAACTTTGCGGGGTCAAAGTACGAAAGCGTAGGACGGGCTAACACCCTGCCGGATGTGGATTCTCCAACAAAAGAGTCTCTCAAAGAGATGGCCGGGAAGTTGAGACGGCAAGGTAAGTTTGCTGTTGTCGGTCATGAATAGGACGGCTGCAGCCGTCAAGGAAGAGGCGCCCGCGCCCGCCGCGGGCGCTCAGTAAGAAAGGATCAGCGCAGGCTCTTCAGGTTTTCGTTGAGCGTCTTGATTCCCCAGTTGAGCGGACTCGACATGCTGAAGAAGTTGTAGCCCCACCCAATCTTTTCGCGGGCCTCATCCATGTCAAGACCGTTTAGAAGCGTGGCGGCAGCAATACCGGTGCCTTTCAAGCGTTCGGCCAGTTCCTTCTGTGCTCCTTTCACTTCCGGCCCATTCAGATTGCCGATGACGCCGAGGGATGCCGACATATCCATCGGCCCGAGAAAGAGCCCGTCGAACCCGGGAACCTTCAGGATCTCATCGAGATTATCCATCGCTTCCTTGCTCTCGATTTGCAGAATGAGAACGGTCTCATCGATGGCGGTTTTCACAACGTTGATGTAGTCTTCACCGGCGAGGCGCGGCCAGTTAGGAGCGACTCCCCTGTTTCCCTTTGGCGGATAGAAGGCGTACTCAACGGCTTTTGCCGCTTCTTCAGCGGTAGTGATCTGCGGTACCATCACCGCTACCGCACCAACATCGTAGGCCTTTTTGATCAAAGCGGGGTCATTCCATGCTACCCTGATGAGCGGCGCAACTCCCGCCCTGCGGGCGATAATCGGAAGCATATTCAACGCTTCGGTACCATAGGCACGGTGCTCGGTGTCCATCCAGAGAAAATCGATATCTAATTTGCAGGTTGCGGTGGTAACACCGAGAGACGCTTCGTCGAGAGCTACTCCAAGAACGAGCTCGCCATTTTTCATTTTTTGCTTGAGCGGATTTGGGTACATGTTTTTTTTCCTCCAGGGCGGATTCAATATTTGTTATAAAAAATCTGAGTGATATTCGGCAAAAGGTCAATACCTGCCGGGCGGGGCGCCCGCTACTCTACCAGGCTGCCAGCTCGGCAACGCGTCTCCTGTAGTATGTGTAGTTGTCAAAAGAGACGTCAGGCGGGACCTGATGATCCACCATCGGGATATATCCACCGCCCTCTACCATTCCGGGGATGCGTTTTTCGAGCTCCCGGTCAATGCTTTCCCGGTCTTTGGCGAGCTCTTTTTTATCGACCCCACCCATGATCTGCAGCCGTGGGAAAGCCTCACGTATCTTCCGCACATCCATACCCGCCTGCACCTCGAAAGGATACATACCGGTCACTCCGCCTTCCAAAAACCCGGGAATCAGCTTTGTGCAGTCACCATCGGTATCGACATGCACCACCGTAACACCATGACTGCGGGCAACATCGGTCACTTTTTTGTAGGCCGGTACGAGAAACTCCTCGAATAACTGCGGGCTGATAAGCGGTCCGTTCTTGTAGGACATGTCCTCCCAGATATGGACACAGTCAACTCTGACTTCAGAGAGCACCCGGTCATAGAGGGTTGCCCACAGATCCGCCAGATGATTCGTCATCCGCCGGACAAGCGCCGGGTTATCGAGATAACCGATCATCAACTCGATCTCTCCCATCAAAAATCGGGGCGCACCAAAGAATCCGCATGGGAAACCTCCAATCGCAACGACACCGTCATAGGCATTGAGTCTTTCCACATGCTCCTTCCAATCCGGCGGAAACCTTCCCGGCGTATCGGGATCGAGGCGCTCTCCGGCAAGTTTTTCAAAGTCATCGGCGCTCGTAACCGGCCAGGAGACAAAATGGGGAATACTGTCCTTCCCGGCGGTCATGTACTTTTCAATACCCATCTCATCACGAACCAGGAGCCGGCCTTCCTTCTCCTCGAGGATCTGCTCTTCAAACTTCGGATAGAGAAAAAGCTCCACCGGAACGCGTTGTGAAAGCTTGTCGAGCCCCGCCGATTCGATCACGTCGTAGCACATCTTGTCACCCTGTGCGACGGGCATCGCGTTTCCCCGTACCGTGTCCCCGGGTAACGGGTTGCCCTCAACACCGTGCTTATGCGGCATGCCTTCTGAATACCAGCGTTCTACCGCGCTTCCCCAGAATCCCTGTTCCCAATAGAGTATGCGATCCGCCTTCTCGAAGTTCATGATCGCGTGAAATCTTTCCTTGTCCGTCATATCTCCAAAGCTCCCTCTGCCTCGTGTTTCCAGGCAGTATACCTCGCCACGGCTCATGGCGCCAGTGAAGATACCGCCAATGGCGCCGGCGATAGCGCCATCAATCGCCGCACCGAGCCAAGCCGTTTTTTAACAGCCGACAAGGCCGTCTACGGCTCTACCGCCCACTCATTGCTTGATCAACCGGCAACCTTGCGCTACCATTCCGGTCAAATGGAAACAAACAATAGAGACTTACAAGGAAAGGTCGTGTGGGTGACGGGGTCCTCACGCGGCATCGGTAGATCAATTGTCAAGCACTTGGCCGAGGCGGGCGCCCATGTGGTGGTCCACGGCACCCGGCAGGATTCTCCCAAACAGCTGAACGAGGGCGATACCCTCGACAGTATCGCGCAGAGCCTCCAGGAACAGTACGGCGTCAAAGCGATCGGCGCGCCGGGGGATCTCACCGACTACGCGGTAGTAGAGGGAATCGTAAAACGGATACACGAAAGCCTCGGTCCCATTGACGTCTTAGTCAATTGCGCCGGAGGTGACATCGGTCATGCCGGTGTGAACGCGCCGATGGCGGGAAGACCAAAGGACAACGATGCGGTATTTGTGTCCCTCGATGATCTCCATTCGGTACTCGACAGGAATATCCTGAGTTGCATCTACTGTTGCCGGGCGGTGGCTCCGGAGATGATGGAGCGAAAATCCGGGAATATCATAAATTTTGGAAGCGTCGCCGGGCTCAGGGGAGCAGAATTCGGGGTAATATACGCAAGCGCGAAGGCGGCGGTCCATCACTACACCCGCTGCCTCGCGAGACAGATGCGGCCATACGACGTCATGGTCAACGCAATCGCGCCGGGATTGATCGTCACCAATCGGATTTCAGCAAGCCGCGAAATGGATGAGTCGATGATGGTGGAATCCGGAACCCAGGAGAGATACGGCAGGCCGATTGAGATCTCGAGAACGGTGAAGTTCCTTGTCTCCGGAGAAAATACCTACATCACCGGTCAGGTGATCCGGGTTGACGGCGGGCTGCAAACCTGGCCGGGCTGATCGTTAGCGGCGCTTTACAAACCACCTCACTCCTTCCGTAGATAATCCCGGTTGTGCTTGGTGGCGATTTCGTTGCAGCAGAGTTCCTGCTCACCTCCGGGGATATGGCAAAACGGCGCCGCGTCTTTGCGGTAGGTAAAGCGCTTGACCGTTGAAGTCTGGTACCCTTTTTTTGCTCTTGTTGCCGCCTTCGAGGCGCAAGTCCCGCAGAATAACTGTCGCAGCCATAGGAACTCCCCTGAGGAATCAAGTGTATTGGCAATCATATGTTGTTATCATTGCCGTGGGACGTGTACTATCGTAGAAGAGCGTGCAACTCAAATTGCAGTAAGGAGAGGATTATGGCGTATGACGGCTTGTTAGCGGAGACCATCGGTATTCACGGGCATGAGGGAGACCTCATCGATGCATACCTCGCAAGGCCTTTGGGTTCGGGGCCGTTTCCCGGAGTAGTGGTCATCCACCACATGCCGGGATATGACGAGGCAACAAAGGAGATAGCTCGAAAGTTCGCGCATCACCAATACATGGCGATCATGCCGGATCTCCACTTCCGCGAGGGGAAGGGCAGTCCCGAGGCCAACAGCGCGAGTGTCAGGGAAGCGGGCGGCATGCCGGATGACAGGACCCTCGGTGATGTGGAAGCCGCGGCAGCGTATCTGCGAACCCTGCCGTTTCACAACGGAAAGATCGGCATTATCGGCTATTGTTCGGGCGGCCGTCAGGTCTACCTGGCTGCCTGCAAGCTCGAAGGTATCGATGCGGCGGTCGACTGCTACGGCGGTGGCGTGACCGCCCCACCTGAAGAGCTCACG
>CAZHXC010000349.1:0-4225 GCA_964536145.1 uncultured Spirochaetales bacterium
CTGGGGCAAAGGTGCGGACTCCTTCATCGCGATGATTTACGAGCGGCTGGTGTTAATGCGTGATCTGCTGGCGGAAGATGGGAGTATTTATGTGCATTGTGATTGGCGGGTGAATGCACTGATACGCATGGTGTTGGATGAGGTCTTCGGAACTGATCACTTTCTCAATGAGATTTTGTGGAGACGTAGAACCAATACAGTCAAAGCGATCTCGAAGAAGTTCTCAATTAACACTGATACGATTTTCATCTACTTAAAGAGCAGAGAATCATACAAGTTCAACATCCAGTATGGTGATTATCCACCTGAATACTACGAAAGGTTTAATCAGGAGGATGAGCATGGAAAATATTATTGGAATGTGATGGCAACATATTCTGAAGAGAGATTGAAAAAACTTCAGTCCGAGGGGAGAGTAAAATTTTCAGAAGGGGCGAAGCATCCAAGATTCAAACAATATATGCATGAGCTCAAAGGGAAGCCTATCGAGAATGTCTGGGATGACATCGATATGATAAATGCTATGGGATCAGAGCGACTTGGTTATGCTACCCAAAAACCCGAAGCCGTTCTCGAACGGATCATCAAAGCCTCCAGCAACGAAGGCGACCTCGTCGCCGACTTCTTCTGTGGCTCCGGCACAACCGCCGCGGTGGCCGAGAAACTGGGCCGAAAGTGGATCTGTACCGACCTGGGCAAGTTTGCCATCCACACCACCCGCAAGCGCATGATCGGGGTACAGCGGCAGCTCAAGAAAGAGGGCAATGGCTACCGCGCCTTCGAAATTCTCAACCTGGGCAAATATGAGCGCCAGCATTTTGTCGGTATCAACCCGAACCTGCGCGAGGAGCAACAACGGCAGCAACTGGCCGCCAAAGAGGAGGCCTTCCTTGACCTGATCCTGAAGGCCTACCGCGCCGAAAAGGTGGAGCAGTTTGAACACTTCCACGGCAAGCGAGCAGGTCGGCTGGTGTCCATCGGACCGGTGAACCTGCCGGTCACAAGGCTGTACGTTGAGGAGATTATCCTCGAATGCCGCAAGAAGCACATAACCAAAGTGGATATTCTCGGTTTTGAGTTTGAGATGGGGCTGTTCCCGAACGTCCTTGATGAGGCTCGAGCTAAGGGCATCGATATCGCTCCAAAATACATCCCTGCGGAGGTCTTCGATAAGCGGGCGGTGGATCGGAACCAGGTGGTCTTTCACGACGTGTCTTATATCGAGGTAAAACCGCACGTCACCCAAGGGAAGAAAGGGCAGCCTGCGAAGGTAGCGGTGGAGTTGACGGATTTCTCAGTCTTCTACTCTCAGGACAGCATAGCTCAGGCGGAGGAGGCCTTGGGCAAGACAACCAAGGCCGGCAGCAAGATCGTGGTGGAGAAGGGGCAGATTGTGAAGCTGGTGAAGGACAAGAAAGGCGTGATGAAACGCGAAATCTTGACCGAGCACTGGACCGATTGGATCGACTACTGGGCTGTAGATTTTAATTTCGAGAGTAAACGTGAAATTATCCGGGTAAAGAAAGAACTCTCGCCGGAAGCCCAAGGAAAACTTGAAGGTATGGATGAGACTCAGAAGCAGCTGGAAATGTGGGAAGAAGTGTGGACCGGTGACTTCATCTTCGAGAATGAGTGGCAGAGCTTCCGCACCAAAAAGGACCGCACGCTGGAGCTAACCAGCATCGAACATGAGGTGATGCCTGGGCGGCGCAAGATAGCCGTCAAGGTAGTGGATATCTTTGGCAACGACACGATGACAATTGTGGATATTAACGTGGGAGGAGGAACCTAATGGCGCTCCATCCGGATTTCCCCAGCTCCCCCTACGTTATCCTCGATCCCGAGGTACGTTGGTTTCCTGCCGATGAAGCGTTGCGAGAAACAACGATGGAGAAGCTAATGCCGCCGTTTGTGGCCGCACTACGGCGCAAGGTGAAGGAGTTTCGCGACGAGGGCTATGTGGGCGCTACCGAAACAAGCCGGAGTCTGCTCAACTGGTGGTTTAAGCAGCCACACCTCCTGCCGGGCAAAGACACCATCATGGGCAGTTTCCAATACTACTTTGCACAGCGGGAAGCCATCGAGACGATTGTGTATCTCCACGATGTGGTGGGTGCCAAGGACAAGTATGACCTCATGCGCTTTGATAGTAGCGGTGTTGTATCAGCGGGGATGTTTGATGAGAGCTGGCGGCGCTACGTGATCAAGATGGCCACCGGTAGCGGTAAAACAAAAGTGATGAGCCTGGTGTTGGCATGGAGCTTCTACAACAAGCTCTACGAGCCCGAATCGGAGCTGTCACGGAACTTTCTGGTGATTGCGCCGAACATCATCGTGTTGGACCGGATTTACCATGATTTCCAAGGGTTGCGGGTGTTCTTCGAGGACCCGGTGCTTCCGGACAATGGCTACAATGGCCGCAACTGGCGGGATGATTTCCAGCTCACCCTGCACCGGCAGGACGAAGTGCACGTCACCCGCGCTACAGGCAATATTTTCCTGACCAACATCCACCGGGTCTATTCCGGGAACGAGATCATGCCTTCTCCTGAGGATGCAAACACCATGGATTACTTCCTTGGTAAGCGTCCGACGGGAGCGACGACCGATTCCAAAGTGGACCTGGGAATGATCGTTCGGGACATCGATGAGTTGATGATCCTCAATGACGAGGCGCACCACATACATGACGCCACGCTGGCTTGGTTCAAGTCGATCGAGGACATCCATAACCGGTTGCTACAAAAGGGTAGCAGTCTAAGCCTGCAGGTCGATGTGACGGCGACGCCCAAGCACAACAACGGCGCTATCTTTGTGCAAACGGTCGCGGACTACCCGCTCGTAGAGGCGATTTCGCAAAACGTCGTGAAGCACCCGGTGCTGCCGGACGCACCGAGCCGGGCCAAGCTTGCAGAAAGGCAGAGTGCGAAGTTTACCGAGAAGTATGCAGATTACATCGACCTTGGCGTGATCGAATGGCGAAAGGCCTATGACGAACACCAGAAGCTGGGGAAGAAGGCGATCCTGTTCTTGATGACCGACGACACCCGAAATTGCGATGAGGTGGCTGAGTATCTGAAAGGGCGATATCCGGATTTCTCGCAAGAGGATGACGTCCTCACCATTCATACGAAGAACAACGGCGAGATTTCGGAAGCTGCATCCGGAAAGGCGAAGGAGGAACTTGAGCTTCTGCGGAAGCAGTCGAACGAGATCGACTCGAACGAGAGTCCTTACAAAGCCATCGTGTCCGTGCTGATGCTCAAGGAGGGTTGGGACGTTCGCAACGTGACAACCATTGTTGGGCTGCGAGCCTACTCGGCCAAAAGCAATATCCTTCCCGAACAGACACTTGGGCGGGGACTGCGCAAGATGTACCCGGGCAACACGGAAGAGTATGTCAGCGTGGTGGGCACGGATGCGTTCATGGATTTTGTTGAGTCAATACAGGCGGAGGGCGTCGAGCTTGAACGGCGTGAGATGGGCGAGGGGACAAAGCCGAAGACTCCGCTCATCGTGGAGGTGGATAACGAGAATGTAAACAAGGACATCGATGCGCTGGACATCGAGATTCCTGTGCTCACCCCAAGGGTGTACCGGGAATATAAGAATCTGGCGGATATCGACGCGAACGGTTTTCCCTTCCAAACCGTCACGTATCAAGCCTTCAGCGAAGAAGAGCAGCGGGAGATTGTTTTTAAGGATATCACGACAGGGGAAGTGGCGCATACAACCCTCCTGGACAGTACCGGGATTGCGGATTACCGGAGCGTGATCGGATACTTCGCACAGACCATCATGAAGGAGCTGCGGTTGGTCAGCGGCTACGACGTGCTCTATGGCAAGGTGAAGGACTTTGTTCAGACCGCGCTTTTTGGAAAGAAGGTTGATCTGGAGTCACCGAACACCTTGCGGAACCTCTCTGAGCCGGTTGCCACGAAGACGGTCATCGAAACCTTCAAACAGGCGATCAACGAGTTGACCGTTCGCGATAAGGGGGACGCAGAGATCCGGGATACGATCAAACTACGGAAGACCCGCCCCTTTGTGGTGAAGGATCAGGCTTACATGATTCCAAAGAAATCGGTATTCAACCGGGTGATCGGTGACAGCCATTTCGAGCTGGTGTTTGCCGGCTTCCTTGAGCAATGCGAGGACGTAGCGTCCTACGCGAAGAACTACCTTGCCGTACATTTCAAACTCGATTACGTCAATGCGGACGGGG
>CAZHXC010000350.1:0-4223 GCA_964536145.1 uncultured Spirochaetales bacterium
CTCATCGAGTCCAAGGTACAAGCGCGAGGCGGTAGGAAAGCGTATGGCTTGGACACATTGCTCGCTATGCGCCGGATTGCGATGCTGAAGGAAGCGGGAATGAGCCTTGATCAAATCGCCGCCGTCTTGCAGGAAATTGCAGAGACTCCGAGCTCCGTGAGAAAGCGGCAACGCGTCTATGCCGGTCTGCTTGAGAAAGCGCAGGCGGGCGTACAACGGCGTATAGACGAGCTGCGCGGTATGGAATCATCGATTGCATCGGCTTTGGAGAGCCGGAGTACTTGTGACCGCTGTAATGCGCCGGACTGCGCGGGATGTGCAGTGTTCGATTCGTGGGCGAGATTCGGTCTCAAACCCCCGGAGGAAGCACCTTGAGATGCGGTACCTACTGATTACCCACCGGACAAACTGCTATACAGGTTGAACAGCACCCGTATGAGGCGCATGCGAATGGATTCTTCCAGCCTTTACCGTCTATAGCGCCAATCGGGCAGCTATCTACGCAAAGATTGCATTTGGTACATATTTCCTCGGTCAGAGGCTTCCCGCAGCTCATCCGGCAGTCGGTTATGACGGAAGTCACGTATACCCGGGGTCCGAACTCGGGTGTGAGTATCGAGCAGTTCAGTCCAAGCGTTCCCATTCCGGCGAGATACATCGCCGGCGTGTGGTAGAACGGTGCGGTGCGAAAGCGCGCATCCTGCTTACCCGGCGGCAGATAGAACGCTGAGAAGCCGCGATGCCTCAGCCGTTTGGCTATCTGGTAACCCATGAGCTGGAGCTCCCGCGCGATCATGGCATTCTCTTCCGTTAGAAAGTAACGTTCGGCGCCGATAGGCTGAGCACTCGAAGCCGTCACATCATCCGCGGCTTTTCGCTTCAGTCCCGCAAGATCAGGATTGAGCACCGAAGCTATGGTTCCCGGCTCAAAAGGAAGCCCAAAAATAATCACCGATCTGGCGTCCGTGACGAAAGCCGAAGGTTTGGGTTTATCAGGAAACATGGTCTCATATTCGGCGGCCGACGCCACTCCGTACACTTCTGCTCCCAGAGATCGTGCGAACTCTTCAATTTCCTGGCTAATATCTTCCATTACCTCAATTTCCTCAGACCTTATACTCATGCTCTCTAGTACCCCCTATTGGCATTCTACCGGGCACGTTACGTAACGTCAACTCTGTTGTTTGCGTAATCCGTAGGGCCGGTATCAGAACCTGCTCTTTTGCAGAGTTTCGGTGTGTCCTTCCGCTTCTATGAGTGTGTAATCCTGAGAGCCGAGGCCCAGTTCAACGGCTGTGGCGAACTGTCCCATCTCCCGCAGCGGGGCGTCAATAAGATTGTCATCTGGAAAAGCTCGGAGCAGTTTGATTGCTTCCGCGTCTGCGGCCACCATGTCTCCGGAGGCAATCACGGCGTTGGGATACACATAGGGGCCTCGTCCGTACCGGCCGGTGGTGGACCTGCGGGCGTCTATAAAGACCAGATTCGGTTGCCAGCCAAGGTTCAGATCGGCGATTTTCCATTCAGTGAGGCTATTATCCTCATGGAGATACCCTCTGTCCTCCGTGCTGATCCATCCCACGCTGAGCTTTAGGCTTGCGGTAAAACGGGCGGAGGAATGGCACCGGACATTGGCGAGATAGACCCTTTTTTCCGCTTCGTAGATGCTTCGCGGCACCCTGCATTTTTTCCAGTGAATACCAGGGATCTCCAGATCGATCCAATCGTCTTCGTCAAAATTGATGAAACGGACTCCGTAACGTTTTAGAACGGGAAGTACTTTCAAGTCCCGGATGACTTCGATTGTGGGGCCGTCTGATTTTCCCGATCTTTCTCCCACAGTCACACGGGCTCCGTGATCCTGGAGTAACTCGATCACGGAAGTAAGAAAGGTAAGATGGGTGGACAGCGGCATGGCGTAACGGCAGTTGAAGTTCGGTTTGAGCAAGACCGCATCCCCAGGACGCATGGTTTTGTCTACACCTCCCAGCATTTCCGCGGCCTCAGCCACTGTCTCCGGCAGATAGTCTCCGTTGAAGTGAGGAACTTTGGCAACCAGCGGTTTTCCGTCCCGCATATATGCATTTTTCGTCCGGGGTCTGGGAGTTTCCATATGTTTCATAGTACCCGGCGGCGTTACCGTGCTCAAGGTGCTCAAGCATGCTTTGCCTTTGGCAAAGAACTGCGCGCGGAGCAGCGGTTTTGAGCCTCATTGCGCCCTTTGTCTTTCGGTTGGTAAAAACTCCACCGGTGATATCGCTTTTGTTGACGTGGTGGTACCAAGCCCATCCTGCCCATTTTAGAATTCTCACCCGGCAAAATTGACCTGACTTGCGGCACGGGGATCAAAATGTTCCTAATGCAGCAGAATTACCTTGCCCTCGAGCCCCGCCATGAAGCGACTGTATGTTTCTTCAAACTGCTCCAACGGATAGGCCGCGGTGATGAGCCGAGATATTGGAAGACCGTTTCTGATTCTGACCAGCATTTGGCCTCTTTTCATTTCAGGATCGGGAAGGTCGGCCATCTCGATTTTGCTGTTTCCTAAAAACGTAAGTCCACGCATATTTCACCTCTATCTTTTGAGCTTCTAACGAGCCGCTTCCAACCGTTCACATGGCTTCATCCATCGGTATTTCCCGGGCATCAGCAACTCGTTGCGCCTTTATGTTATCTGATTGAGCTCTTCCATCCGTTTCCTGATATATGACAGGTTGATAAAGACCATAAGAATACACACAGCTCCGATACCTACCATCCAGTACCGGGGGTGCCCGCCGAGCGAGACATGCGCAAAAAAAGGGATATCGAAAAACGCATTGGCCAAAGCCGTTACTATGGGAACAAGGAGGATAAATACGAGCGGGGTCCATCGTACCCATTTTTCTACGAGCTTTCGCATCACAAAAAAAATGGCAAGGCCGCCTAACAGGAACGAGAGGACAAACTCAACAGGAATTATGAAGAGAAAGACGCCAATCGTGGTGCCGACGCATTGTCCGCCTTTGAATCTGTGGAAGAGGGGTTTCCAGTGCCCTATGATGGCTGCGGTTCCCGAGGCCATGATAGCGATAAAAACGAATACATCGCTCTGGCTGCGGAGAGCAATGGAGGTGACCAGCATCGGGAGGAAGCTTTTGATGGCATCCAAGAACGCGACAAGGACTCCCAACCGTTTTCCCAGATTCGCTCCGACATTCAAGGTGCCTGGATTCCTGCTGCCCATTTCTCTGATCTCTTTCCCGCTCACCAGTCTGGTAACTACCGTCGCATAACTCACTGATCCGGATAGGTAGCCGATAAGCACCATGATCAGGAGAACTACTATGTTCATCATACATCCTCACTCAACAGCGATGATCAAAACGCACTGCGCCTGCCCGCCGTAATGCTGCTCGAACTGGATGGCGGAATTCGTTGACGAGATTTCTTCTTTCAGGTTTTCCAGGTCACCAATGTTGAAATCATCGCCATAATAGAAGGCCATATTCGATCTACCCGTGGTATTGATTTTCTTCATAACCGCCGCTACGGATTCCTCCATGGAAGCTGAGGTAGAAAGCAGCTGACCGTCTTTCACCACAAAATAGTCGCCGCTGGAAATCCGGTACTCTCCGAACCGTGCATCCCGGGAGCTCATGAAGACCTTAAGCGTTTCGGCGAGTCCGATACAATCATTCATGTTGCGAATGTTCTCGTTCGCCGGGGATACATCGACGTAACCGTACATGGCGGTAATCCCGTCGACGACGTTCCTGGTGGCAAGCGCATACACACGTTTTTGCGTTTGCTCGTTCAAAAGCCGGACGGTAGGGATGATATTGCGATTGTTCGGATGGACGATCACTTCCTCACTTTCCATCCGTTCGACGGATTTCAACAGACCGTCCACCGAAGGCAGCTTGTGCGAATACGCATGGCATTCCGCCGCGCCGAGTTCCAGAAAAAGCTTTCTGAATCCCGCGCCCGGAATAATACTGAGCACCGCCGCGGAAGCATGTCCCTGCGCGCCCTGTCCCTGCGCGCCCGGGTGGTTACCGCTGGCAATCTGACCCGCCGGGTTCGAGCCTCCGGCTGTCTCCGTTTGCCTGGCTGACTCGATCTGTTCTTCCATGTCTTCAATTTTCGAATGGGATAGAGTGCCGTAGGGTTCTGATGCTTTGATGATTGTCTCAGGCGCGTTGGTATGGACGTGGATTCGCAGCCGGTTCGTATCCGCAATC
>CAZHXC010000351.1:0-4221 GCA_964536145.1 uncultured Spirochaetales bacterium
AGATTCTCCTTGTACCATCTTTTTCGTTTCAACATTCCCTGAATCCGCAGGAGCAATTCCTTTAGATGAAAGGGTTTGACCAGATAGTCGTCGGCGCCCACTTCGAGCCCGCGGATTCTGTCGGTTGCGGTGGCTCTTGCGGTGAGCATGAGTATCGGTACCTGTGGAGAATGATCGCGGATGTGTTCCGCCACACCAAATCCGTCGATCCTCGGCAACATGATGTCGAGGACTACCAGATCGATATCCTCCGAATCAAACAACTCGATTGCGCTTTCCCCGTCACCGGCACGCAATACCCCATAGCCCTCCTCGTTGAGGTTATACTCGAGCCCGATGGCAAGGGATTCTTCATCCTCCACCAGGAGTATTTTCTCTTTCTTCTCTTCGGCGGCCATGTATCAATCCTCCGGCGCGCGTTTTTCGGCCTTGCGAAGCTGCTCGGTCGACACAACGGGTAATTCGATCGTAAACGTTGTGCCCCGGTTTCTTCCCGCGCTGTATACGCTGATCTTTCCATGATGGTTATGGATAATCTCGCGTGCCCAATACAACCCCAGTCCGGTCCCTTTCACCGAAGGGCTGTCAGTGGCTTGAACCCGCCTGAATTTCTTGAATATGTCACGCTGATCCTTTTCCGAGATACCTATCCCCTGATCGGCAACCCGCAGGATCAGCCTGTTAGCCTCGGCAGTCAACTGTATATCAATCTGCGGCGGACCTTCAGAGTATTTCACCGCGTTATCAAACAGGTTGTTCAACACTATTTTTATCGACCTCCTGTCCACACGGCACATAGAGCCGGTGTAGCCGGTAAAACTCACTGATTCCGGTGACAGATTGAACTGGTCGGTCGATTCATCGACAAGCTCCCTCAACAGGCTGTCCGCATCGTAGACCTGCGGCGCATATATCTTTTTTTTCTCCTCTATTCCGGCTATCTCGAGAATCGAATTGATCAGCGCGTTCAGTCGCTGGGAATCCTTGAGCATGAGTTCGATAAAATCATCCCTCCGTTTCTTGGGGACTTCCCTGCTTCCCAGAGTTTCCAGATAGAGCTGGATTGAGGCGAGAGGAGATTTCAGCTCGTGGGTTACACTCGCTATAAAGCTGTCGTACATCCGGTTTACTTTGAGCTGCTGGTTGAGCCTGCCAAAGATGAGCGCCAGGGCAACGGCTACGGCCATCAGCAGCAGTATTCCGCCTACCAGTATCGCTATCGTTTTCGTTTCCAGCACAAACTGCGGTGATATACGTTCACCTACCTCGATGAAGATCATGTAATTGCGCACGTACCAGTAGATCCAAAGCGCGAGCAGAGCAAACCATGCAAACTGAGCGAGGATAAAGACTACAATCGGGCTGATCAGTTTCCGCATTCTCATGTGTATAATTTACGTTCCTTTTACACCCGAAGCGTATCGATTTCTATATAGTGGTAACACTGAAATATGGATAAATACAAGGGAGATACTCCTCCCGTATTGGATATAGTCTCATTGTCTCCTCTCGCCGCTTCCCGAAAAGAACGGGAGAGGTGGCTCGGTTTATACGATAAACACGCCACCATAGAGGATCCCGCGGGTTCGTTGCCGTACTCGGCTGATGATCCGCTCCGCGGGCTTGATTCCTTCTACGATACCTTTATAGCACACTCGGACCTCACTTTTCACTCAGAGTACGATTTTGTATGTGGAAAAACTGCGGTGCGTGACGGCACGATACAACTGGACATCGGTATGGAATCGCATGTCGAGATACCCGCCTTTCTCCGTTACGAGGTTACCAATTCCGGGAAGATTTCGAGCTTGCGCGCACACTGGAACCCGGTGAGTGTGGCATTCCGGGCGCTTGGAAACCGGCCGGGGGGCCTCAAATATCTCGCGGGAGCCGGGAAGAGGCTCTTTGTCGCCGAAGGGTTGAGGGGAATCGGCGGCCTCACGAAAGGAGCGATCAACACGGCGGTTGGGGCGAGATCAACCGTTCTCAGGCTTAAAAGTTACCTGGAATCCGGCAGGTATTCCGACGCGCTCTCGCTCTTTGCTATCAACGGCGGAGAAAAGATTATCCTGTATTCAAACAAAATCGAAGCTCAACCCGCGAGGTATCTGACAATCGGCGAGCTCAAGCTGATTTCCATGAGCAAAATGATAGAGAACAGGAATTGTCTCTCCCTCAGATGCGATTTTATGCTCGGGGGAAAAAGACGCACCGGTGTCGCCTTCTTTAGCTTTGCCGCCGCCGGTTTCAAAATCCACGCCTTTGAGCTGTTTTTTGCACCTTAACCGGCAAAGGACTGTATCTTCGTAAAAACGTCTCTAAAAATCGCATCCCGGTTTACCGATACCGCAGTACGGATGAAATGCCGCGCCCGGTCCCGGCTGAAGGTGAGCCCGTCGGAAAGAATAGGACTGTGATCGAGAACGGTGGGAACCCAGGATGGATCGATAATCCAGGATATGGCCGCAATATCCCAAACGATCTTTGACCATCCAAACGGGTCGTCAGTGTATTCGGCGAATATTTTTGCCAGATAGTCACCTATCGGTCCCTGTCCGGCAACGTGGCGTTCGATCTCCGGTATGGTGGTGAGGAGGTGCGAAGTGACCGGCCTTCCCGGTATGCGCACCAGTGCGGCGCCGCAGTCGAATATGCATCGTGAAGCATGGATATCCTGCTTCAGGTTAAACTCTACGGTATCCGGCCAGTAAACGGCGTGACCGCCCATCCAGACTACCACGATGTTGTCAAGAATCTCCGGCGCCATCAGAATTGCCGAAGCGACATTAGTAATTGCCCCGATCGCGATAACGTAGAGCGGTCCTTTCTCCCGTTGAAGAGCCTTATTGATGAGGTCCTCCGCGGCCGGGCTCTTTTGCGGAGCATCGGCCCCTTCGAGATAACCGGTTGATCCTTTGAAGACAAACCCTTCCGCCGGACGGTTGAGCCGTTCGAGCAGACGCAGGATTTCCTCATAGCTCTTTTCCATGCCGTCACCCGGGCCGGACGAACGCGCGTTTGAAAAGGGAGCGGCATAGAGTGCCTCGAGTTCGATATGATCGGGTGAGAGAATGGCCTGTGTTACCGCGAACTGATCGTCAATTTCGTTGTAGGTGTCGGTATCGATAACGGCGCGCACCCGGCCCGTCGGGGGTTCGAGCAACGCCAGTCTTCTTTCTGTGTCTATAGTCTGATTGGTCATCCGGTCTGCTCCTATTGCAAAACAAAGTTATTGCGGTGCTGAGCTTTCTGCGCCCGCATGTTGTTGCATCATACCATCGGGAAGCGTGAGTTTCTACGTGGCCGGAAGGATCATGCTGCAAATCCCCATGCAGAAGCGAGAGAAATTGCACCGGCAGCTATCCTGCCCGGAAGAGATCACTGAACCAGGATACCGCGTTGGGTGAATGGTGAGGCGAGTCCGTAGGGCGTATCGTAGGCGGTAAAATGGAGGAGATACACACCCCGCTGCCCTGCTGTCGGGGTCCAGACGAACACACCCAACGCTTCGTCAAACTCGGCGTTTTCAGGCGCAAACTTCACCTCATAGCGGACCGGGTCGTTGTTCGGGTCCGATGATGCTACTGAGAAACTCACCCGTTCTCCCGGAGATGACTGGATAAACTGTGCGCCCTCGTAGACCGGTTTTTCAGGCGGGGCGTTTAATCCGGTGATCGTGACGGGGCTCACATCGGCAACATGTTGCCCCAGGTGGTACAGGGCGGCGCTGAACTCGCGCTCGCCGGTAAATGGCACGGGTATTACGTACTCGTCCGGCCGCGGGATTTCAAATATCAGGCGGCCGTTCTCATAGATCTTGACGGTGTCGAACCGCCCTTCTGCTTCGAGCTCCGCTTCGAGCAGCGGTTCCCAGGACGCGTCGTGTTGGACCGTGTTTTCCTCGAGAAGGAGAGCAGCCTCACCAAATACGGGGAATGCCAGCTCAGCGGTTGTCGTTTGATCGTCCAAAGTTGCTGCAACAAGCACATTCTTCACGCCAAAGCTGTTGTAGGTGTGAGTCCCGTTTTCGGCAAAACCTGCGCCAAAATCATATGCAACCGAATCGTAGTTTTCGGCACTCATGAGTATATTCACCACTTCTCCGGTGAGCGGTCTTTCAGGTTCTACCCGTGCTTCTATGGGAGGGAGCGCAAGCGTTTCCCCGGCGCGGGCTTCGCGGGCAGCGGCAATTTCCGCATCGGAACCAGATTCATCGATTCC
>CAZHXC010000352.1:0-4220 GCA_964536145.1 uncultured Spirochaetales bacterium
CGGCATCGGTACGCTTTTGGTGCTTCTCGCCTCCTATTTTCTACTGTACGCCCTGCTGGTGCGGACGGATAAACTGAGGAGCCGTGAGCGGGATTTTGTAACCACGATGAGTCATGAGTTACGTACTCCGCTTTCGGTGATCAATGCGACATCCGACAACCTCTCAGGAGGTATTGTGGATAATCCGGAAAAAGTGAAAAGATACGGCCGGCTCATCGAGGCACAATCACAGCGGCTTGGAAAGATGGTGGAGAGCATTCTCTTCTATTCAGGCCTGGAAACCAGGTATGCCGGTTCGATGAGCCGCGAAGTGGTAGTCCTCGAATCTTTCTTTACGGAGATAATCGAAAATCTGAAGCCGGCGGCGGACGAATCGGGTGCGCATGTGAAACTTCTGTTTGAAACACGAATCCCGTCGGTATGGAGCGATCCTGATGCGCTCCGGATTATGGCCGAAAATCTGATAGTAAACGCACTCCGGCATGGTGTCTCGGGGACTCAGAGAGATGAAGTGCGGGTTATCATCCGGACAAGACCACCCCGGCTGCTCTCTCTGGTTGTCGAAGACAATGGTGAAGGTATTCCGCAGCCGGAGCTCAAGCGGATATTCCAACCCTTTTCCAGAGGAGAACGGAGCAGGGCCGGTCAGGTACCCGGAAGCGGTCTGGGTCTGCACATTGTCAGACGGATTTGCACCAAACTCGGTGGGCAGGTTCTGGTCGATAGCCCCTACGCGAACATAGCAGGGGGTCTTCAGCAAGGCGCAAGGTTTACCGTACGAATTCCCGTTCGCTACGGGGGTGAAAGAGATGAATGAGCGGATTCTGGTGGTGGAGGACGAACCCGGATTGCTCCTGGCCCTGGAGGACCGGCTGAAAGACGAAGGATTCGAGGTAGTCACGGAATCCAACGGCATTCAGGCGGAGGAAAAGGCGCAGAACTCCCGCTTTGACCTCATTGTTCTCGATGTCATGCTTCCGGGGCGCGACGGTTTCCAGATATGCCAGAACCTGAGAGAGGCATCGGTACAAACCCCAATCTTGATTCTCACTGCCAGAGGGTCTGACCTGGATACCGTCATGGGGCTTCGAATAGGAGCGGATGACTACCTGTCAAAGCCTTTCCAGATGCAGGTGCTTATCGCCAGATTGCGGGCGCTGCTGCGGCGGTCGGCTATGCCAAGACAACAGAAGACCGAAACAGGAGTGCGCTACACGTTTGATGAGTATGCGCTTGATACCGGCTCACGGGAACTCTACAGGAATGATGAGCAGGTACATCTGAACGCAAAGGAGTACAGGCTTCTCGAGTTCTTTGTAAAGCATCCAAACAGGGTCTTCAGCCGGGACGAGTTGTTGAATGAAGTCTGGGGATACGATACGTGTACAACAACCCGGACGGTTGATGTTCATGTCGCCTGGCTGCGCGGAAAGCTCGGGGAAAAGGATAATCCTGCTCGCATACTCACGGTGAGAGGATACGGGTATAAATTCGTTATGAGGGAGATGTAAGCGGAACACCATGCGCGTACTGATAATTGAAGACGATGAACATATATCTTCTTATGTTTCCAAAGGACTGCGGGAAGCGGGCTTTGTGGTGGATACAACCAAGACCGTCGATAACGGTTACCTCATGGCCACCGATAACGGTTACGACGCGCTGGTTGTGGACATTATGCTGCCGGGGGAACTCGACGGCTTGGCCGTTATCGGAAAACTGCGGGCGAGGGGAATAAATACACCTGTTTTGATCTTAAGCGCGAAGAACACCGTGGATGACAAGATTCGCGGGCTCCGGTCCGGCGGTGATGACTACATCACAAAACCGTTCTCCTTTGCCGAGTTACTTGCACGGCTGCAGGCGTTGATCAGGCGATCTTCCATCGGTACCACCGGTAATGAGCTCATTGTCGGCAACCTGCGCATGGACCTCTTCTCGCGAGAGGTAAGCCGGGACGGTCAAACTATCGAACTGCAGCCGAGGGAGTTTGCCCTTCTCGAGTATCTCATGCGGAATGCGGGCAACGTCGTTTCAAAAACAATGATCTTAGAGCACGTGTGGGACTACCATTTTGACCCGCAGACAAACGTGGTGGATGTGCTTGTCCACAGACTCAGAAACAAGATAGACAAAGGTTTTCAGGAAAAAATGCTCCAGACGGTACGAGGCGCCGGATATGTTCTTAAAGTCCCTTAAGTTCAAAATTGCGGCGCTTTTCTCCGGAGTTTTTCTCATAACCTCCGCGCTGCTCTTTGTTGTTTTCTATCTCTTCCAGTACGGCGTGCTTGTGCGGGAGGATATGCGAAGCCTCGAGGCGAGGATTGTTGAGTTCTGGGCGGTCTATCAGACCGGCGGCGCCGTCGCAATCCAGCGAACACTCAACATAGAGTCCTTCCTCACCGACTACGACCCATTCCTCCTCCGCATAGCATCGAGGATGAATAAGACACTCGCGCTCTACTATCCATCGGCTTGGCGTTCTTACGATATCGATATTCTGGAAGAAACTGAACCCGGTGATTTTATGGATGAACCGATGAGGATACCATCGAAGGAGGGGAGGAGCTATCTCGATGTGGTATCGGTGTCCCTCGCCGACGGCAATATCCTGCAAGTCGGTGCGAGCAGCGCGAGACGTCAAAGGCTGCTTTTCAGGTTCAGATCGATCTATCTGATTGCGCTTGCTCCGATAGTGGCGGTGAGTTTCTTGGCCGGCTTTCTGTTTTCCACGAGAATGCTCAAACCGGTAAACCGCCTGATTTCCGTTACCCGCGGGATAATCGAGACCGGAAATATGGACCGGCGGCTCGAGGTGGGCGGACACGGCGATGAGCTCGATGAGCTTACCGATCTGTTCAACCGAATGCTCGAACGCATCGAGCGGTTGATCGAACGTATGCGAATTTCTCTCGACAGCGTGGCGCATGATCTGCGCACGCCCCTCACGAGGCTCAGACAGAAGCTCGAAGCCGCCTCGAGCGCAACAGGACCGGCCGGCGGAGCATCCACGGAGCTCGCTGCCGCGCTCGAAGAGACCGACGGTATCAGGCAGATGCTCAGCACGCTCATGGACATCTCTGAAGCGGAAGCGGGTGTAATGAAGCTCGATAAGGTTACGGTAGATCTTTCCGGTTTGGTTTCCGACCTGGTTGAGTTCTACGGCTACCTCGCTGAAGAGAAGGGGGTGACGCTGCACGCGAGTACCACCGAGCCTGTCTGGGCGCCGGTTGACGTGAACAGATTCAGACAGGTGGTGACGAATCTTTTGGACAACGCGGTGAAATACACCAGGCCGGGAGACAGCATAGAGGTCAGCGTATTCGGTCACTCCGCCGCTCCGGGAAAAACTGCAGACGGCGTTGCGGCGGCGCCGCGTGATGTTCCAACCCTCACGGTTGCAGATACCGGTGTCGGTATTCCACCTGAAGACTTACCGCATATCTGGGACCGGCTTTTCAGGGGAGACAAAAGCAGGTCTGCACCGGGTCTTGGTCTTGGCCTCGGTCTTGTGAAGGCCATCGTTGAGGCCCATGGTGGAGAGGTAAAGGCCGAGAGCCGCATCGGTCACGGATCAGCCTTTACGATTACCCTGCCACCGAATGAAAGCGGACCGGCGCCCCTCCCCCCGCCGTCGGTTACTTCGTAACGCCGCGCTGCGCACGTTATTATATTACAAAAATGTAATCCTTTTGAAAGGTTTCCGTAATTTCCCGTATTTATCATATAGACACTGAATTTGATGGAGGATCGTCATGAACAAAATAAGAATTGTAGGTCTTTTTGTTGTAGCTGCTTTGCTTATCTCAGGGTTTGTCTTTGCAAAGGGTGATCCCGAATCAGGAAACGGCGGCGAATCAATCTTTCAGGAGGTAGCTCCGCCGGCTGTCCCCCAGAATCAAGGTGTCGGGACGCTTGTAGAAATGCAGAACTCCTTCCGGTCTGTGGCGCAACAGGTGCTGCCGGCGGTAGTGGAAGTAGACACAATCAATGTGGTGACTCAAGACTTTTCCAATCAATCACCGTTCAGCTTCTTCTTTAGAGGTCCAAACTCCGATGAAAACTCGACCCCTCGTGAGTTCAGAAGGAGCGGGCTCGGATCAGGGGTAATAATTCACCGGTCAAACGGCAGCGTGTATGTACTCACCAACCACCATGTAGCCGGAGAGGCGGATGAGATTACCGTCACCTTAGCGGACGGCCGCAGGTTTGAAGCCGAT
>CAZHXC010000353.1:0-3403 GCA_964536145.1 uncultured Spirochaetales bacterium
ACCGTTCGCAAGGGCTATAAGTGGAGATGGAGCGAGTCATGAGTTATCCCTATAAGTATCCGGAACCATTCCTTCAGAACGGGAGAAAACTGTACGTCTTCGACTACGTTGCGCCTGATGGATCGAGGAAACGACGTAACACCTATCGCGATACCAAGAAGGAAGCCAGGCAGGAGATCAGGACATCTCTCGACCGTCTCTACGATCCAAACGCCATTGACGATGAGATCCGCCGGCAGACGTTCAAACAGTACGCCGCACCGTTCTTCGTCGAAGGCAAGTGCCCGCGGACGCAGCGGCTACGAGGAGAACGGAATATCAGCGGTGCGGTGCACAACGAGAAGTCCCGGCGGTGGCTCGATCAATATGCAATGAAAGATCCGTTCGCCGACATCCCAGTCTTGCTGATCAAACGAAGGGACATCCTCGACTTGCGCGAGAGGCTACTCAAGAAAACCGGTGGCGAGAAGATCAACACGATCAATAAGGTCATCGACTCGGTGAAAACGGTCCTGAGCGAGGTGTATCTTCGGGAGGATATCGACCGAAATCCCGGCTACCGAATCGGCAAGCTCAGGTACGACAAGGAAGAACCGGGGATTCCCACGCCGGAGCAGATACGAGAGCTATTCAAGAATCGTCCGGGCCACTTCGCTTCGATACAAGCCTACGATCTTTTCTATCTGCCGCGTTCACAGGGATGCGCTCCTCCGAGGTCCGCGCCCTCCCCTGGTCAAAGGTTGATAAGGACAATAAAGCCATCCTGGTTCATCAAGCGTGGAAAGACAACGCCTGCAAAACACTCGGACTACCCAAGTGGAACAAGATACGGGATATACCAGCGCCGGAGTCGCTTCTCGATCTCCTTACCGAGAAAACTTCACAGTACAGTGTTGCGCCGGGTGATCTCGTGTTCTGTCACGGAACCGGAAAACACCTCTGTCCTACCTGGTGGCGGAAGAGCTTCTATCACGCCTTGGAGGACATGGGGTACGTCAAGCGAGAGGTATCTTCCGAAAAGGTAGAATTGACGCCCGAGGGGAAGAAGCGTACGAGGAAGGTCTACAAATACATCTCGGAAACCGGCGCACCGCTAACGCCCCACTCGCTCCGGCACAGCCTCAATACGAATCTGCTCGCGGCGGATGCTAACATCCTGAAGGTACAAGCCTTTCTCGGTTGGACGTCGAGTACGTTGGTACCGCTGCTTACGCGGGTGCAGCAAGGGTATACTCACCTGAGAGTGGAGGATTTGCGGGAGATTGCGGAGTTGATTGATCATCTGTATAGCTCATAGCTAACTGATTTGAATCGCAAAGGCTTTACCTTTTAGGTAAAGTATTTTATACTACTCGCAAGTGGACATACAGTTTCGAACTCGAAAGTTGCAGCGTATCTTCAATAGTGAACGCGAACTCGCCAAAGCATACGGGCCAGACTGCGCCAAGAAGATTCGCATGAGGATGGCGGTCCTCAGCAGTGCACCGAGTCTTTCAACCGTCCCAACCGACAAACCGGACCGATGTCATGAGTTAAAGGGCAAGCGAACAGGCGAATACGCCGTCGATCTTGTCCACCCGTATCGGCTCACCTTCAAGCCGGTAGGATCGCCGAACATCGAATCGGTTCAAAAGGAACAGGTGTATGCAATCCAAATAATCGATGTGGAGGATTACCATTGATGAGTACGGCAATCAACGAATACAAGCCCAACTACGCAGTACATCCTGGCGAGTATCTCGAAGAAGTATTGGAATCTCGCAATATTCAGAAGAACGATTTCGCTCGTAGATGCGGGTTGAGCGCAAAGACGGTAAGCCAGATAATCAACCGACAGGTGAGTTTTTCTACTGAGGTCGCTGTCCAGTTCGAGAAGGTGCTGGGCGTGTCCGCCGAGATCTGGCTTCGAATGCTCGCATCCTATCAACTCCATGAAGCACGGGAAAATGAGCATGAGAAGCTGAGCAAGGCAGCAATGTGGGCACGGCAGTTCCCTCTTGCGGACCTTCGAAAACTCGGCATAATCGAGCGAACCAGAGATCCGGCAAAGTGGATCGGACAACTCCTTCGCTTTTTCGAAGTGTCGTCCCCAGAGACGTGGGAGGATGTGTATTCTGACAAGGCCATCGCCTTTCGCAAGTCTCCGTCGCTTCAGGCTTCCCCTTTCGCGATAGCGACATGGCTCAAACTTGCTGAAGCCGAAGCCAATGCGGTTGAGACAGAACCTTACAACGGTGGGAACCTACGAAAGACCATAGAACGAATCCGGTCTCTCACTTTGGAAGTTCCTGAAGCGTTCGAGCCCGAGTTGCGTCGTCTCTGTGCAGATTGTGGTGTGGCGGTTGTCCTTGTACCCGAACTGACCGGTACTCGTATCAGTGGCGCCACTGAATGGATTGATTCGGATAAGGCGATGATCGCACTCAGTCTGCGGCATAAGTCGGAGGATCACTTTTGGTTTACCCTCTTCCATGAAATCGGGCACATTCTCCTGCACGGTAAGAAGCAGGTGTTTATCGAGAACAACGGCAACAGGTCTGAGGAAGCCGAGATAGAAGCCGATGTATTTGCCCGCGATTGTCTCTTAAGTCCCAAGTACTACAAATCCTTTGTGGCGCACGGTAGCTTCTTCAAGTCAGACATTATTGAGTTTGCAGAGAGAATCGGGATTTCGCCAGGAGTAGTTGTCGGCATACTACAGCACGACGGTCATATCAAGTATGAATGGCATAACGGTCTCAAGAGGCGATTCGAGTTCAGCGAGAGGGAATAGGACAGTCCTCGCCACTCAGCACGATGCGAAACCTGTCTGGCGAGTACCTGGAGGACCGAATGGAGCGAAAGCAACGAGGCGACAGCAGATAGAAAAGACACCATGGGACGGGGAAATCGTATCAGTACAGCCGCGCATCCGTCTCCTGCGCTCATTCGACCAACGGCATCACAACTATCTCGGCTATGTGCTGTTTCTGACAGGTACTGTGGCCGGAGAAACCCGTGATTTCTCGGTGGCAGTTGGTAAAGGGGCGCAGCAGAAACATAGCTTTTCTGCCGGGATGACCGTCAGCGGCATGGCTCAGCCGGTGGCCGATGAACGAATCGAGGTGGCAGAATTCTACAAGGTCAGTGGAATCAAGGTGGTCGAAAACGATCCGTCCCGTATACAAACTGGACCGCGCTTTACAGGTGTGCCGCCGGATCTGGAGACATACCGCTCCCGGGGACACCGGCGACTCGATGAGAGGACATACCAATCCAGTTGCCTACGATGCATCTGGGGGTGCAGGATGCCGGTGGAAATGACAATCGATCAATGGAATCCGTCGAATAAACGCTACCGGTTCGAAACGTTCTGCTACGGCCCCAAGAGTTGTCCGCTCTACCGTGCCGGGCCAAAGCGAAA
>CAZHXC010000353.1:3413-4199 GCA_964536145.1 uncultured Spirochaetales bacterium
CGAAAGGTTCCGGGCCGCGAAGGAATGTCGTATACCGAGGAAGACTGGGTCGACGTAGACGCCACATCCCACCGGGGCGACGATGAATGAAGACGCTCAAACCCTCGTCGAGAATCTTGCGCCACATCATGTGCACTCTGCAAACTCGTCAGTATATACCTATAAGTACAACTGCAAGGTGTTTGGGAAATGTTCGACGAGTTCTTCACCGATCTACGCCGCGATTTCGATGCGCTGCGGGAAGACATTGCGGAGCTGAAGTCTCATCTCAACGGAAACAACGGTTCGGAGCCGAGGTTGTTCGATACAAAGGCCATGGCACGAGTATCCGGGATCCCGTACAACACGCTCATCAATCAGAAACAGTTGCTCCCGCACGTTTCCAAATCAGTCAAGATCGGGACAAAGCGATACTATCGACGCGAGGATGTTATAGAGTGGCTCGACGATATCGCCTATAATGGACGCAAGTCATGAACGTTCCGGTGTGGGTAGGCAAGACGGAAATCGACGCAATCCTCTGGACTAACAGCCTCGATCTGATCATCGAGGCTATCGACTCCAGTGTACGTCAAGCGAGCGTGGCGAGGATGTGCAGGTGCGTCGCACTTGCCAGAATCGAGCGTGATGAGCTGTACCGCCAAACAGTCGATCCGGAAACAGGGAAGCGCTATGGATCCGCGACCGAGTACTTCGCGAATCCCGATATCGCAACCAGATTTCGTATCCCGGAAGACCGACGTAGGCGCTCGATCCTGATGATTCAAGGGCGTGCGCTTCTCGACG
>CAZHXC010000354.1:0-4188 GCA_964536145.1 uncultured Spirochaetales bacterium
GTCCTGTTCCATTGCCTCTTGGCATTTTCCCCTTCCTTCAACTGCATCATTGAAGCCATAGCTTGATAGTGCATTGTTTGACTAAGTTCTAGTTTTAGTATAATGTTTGTTAGGACGAACATCAAGAAATTTCCATACAGTTGGTGTGAGTAAAACCTGATTATGATTAGCGATCATTCAGACGAAAAACGCGGCAGTTTTTTCGGATGGCGGATGCTCTTAGGCGGTGTGCCGGCCGTACTTGCCGGAATGGCGGTCAAAGAGGTACTCGGGTCCCAGGCGCTGTCATGGCCAAGAAACTACGGGATTCTTTTTTTGTTATCGTTCATCTCGCTTATTGCGGCGTATATCGCAATGTCCCGCTTTCGCTCTCCCCAACCCACACGAGAAACCAAACCAAAGACGGTATTGAATCTCAGCGGCGAGATCAGAAAAGCGCTGCATGAATATCCGATATTGAAGCGCCTTGTGTCCGTCCGTTTGCTTTCAGGAGGGCTCCGTTTGGCGTTGCCTTTTCTGACACTGTATGCAACACAGGAGGCGGAGATTTCGCCGGCATGGATAGGCGCACTGATCGTTGCTCAGCAGGTAGGCGCAATATTGAGCAACCTTGCCTGGATACCGCTCGGTAACAGATCAGGAACAAAGGCGGTGATTCTCTCTGGCCTTGGTTTAGCCGTTGCAGCCCTGGCGATACTTCTTCTTTCTCGATCCGCAGTAGCTTTTCTCTTCGCCTTTGTATTTGCCGGCGGGGCTATGAGCGCCACTATCGTCGGCTATAGCGGTTATATTCTGGAGTTGGGCACATTGGAAATCCGCCCGTTTCTGTTCGCTCTGGAAGGTGTCCTTCTTATGCCGCTGTATTTCTCCCCGCTTCTCGGAGGTTGGATAGCGGATCCAGGTGGTTATCAGGCGGTACTGATAACCGGTGCGGCATTGCTGGCGACAATCGCAGGAGCAAGAAAATCGCAAAGTTCATGCTTTGGTATCCAAAAAAAGCATACGTACGTGGTGATGAGCGGCAAAGGTGGAGTAGGGAGGACAACCACGGCCGTAAATACGGAGGGTGCAGGTATTATTGTGCCTCATGCCACCTAAGAGTTTACGCCGGCCTCGCAACGTTAATCCCTCTGAATCGAGGCCGTTAGCAACACTACATGTAGCGCTGTCTAAGTAGCATACATGATATGTAGCGTGTGCCATGTAGTCCTGGAGGTTGCGGGACGGCCTCAATTGGCAGTAATGAATGCGCGTGCTCTAATCGTATGACAATCGGATACGGTCGTCCGCCATGGTAGGTTCAAGGATCTCTTTCCAATGGGGATCATTCCAGGTTCCCAACTTCCGGTGCATATCCAGGTATTTCTGGGGTATCGGGTGGGTGCCGTAGATTACCTCCAGGTCATATTTTTTCATAATGAAATCTCTAAAATAAGAGAGGTACGGGCATGGCGGATACCCCACCAGCAAACCGGTAGCGAGATGGATAGTGTGCACTCCGTTGCTTTTCATCTCTTCCACCGCATATTCCACGTTTCCGCCGGGACATCCGTCACAGGTGGTGTAGCCGACGATTTCGATCTCGCTGTTACCGTACCGGCTGAATGCGCCCTCCCGGTTCCGCATTGATCTGAAACACTTACCGCCTGCACACCTCCGGTAACGATCACAAATGATGATTCCGATTTTCCTTATTTCGTTCACCTATTTCCTCCGTACAACATCTCAAAGGCCGGCAGGACCCCTCAGATCTTCTCTCATTTTGCCGTTGGTATTGACTCACATCAACGTCTTTTTGTCGATAACCTTCGTGCCGGCCCCCGGGAACCGGAAGCCACTCATACAGTTCTTCCCGCCACGCTTCCGGAAGAACGGGTTGCCTGGTCAAATAATCGGCGGCACAAAGGACTTCCGCACTCTGTGGCCGCGGCGGGTGGAGTGGTGTTGTGCAAAGATCCGCCGCTACCGGTTGTTTCATTCGTGCTTTAAGCTTATAATACTTAAAGAAATTTCGGATAACTTTTTTGGTGGGAGGTGTTGCTGATATCATGAAGAAGGCAGCCCCGGAAAACAGATACAAAGAACTGCAAAAGGAACTGACGAAAGTTGGCGGCATCTGTACCGGCAGCGTGATGTCTTTATATCGTACATGCGGAAAACCCACCTGCGGGTGCAAAGCGGACCCCGATTCAAGGCATGGACCGTATTACATCTGGACCAGAAAGGAGAACGGCAAGACCGTCACCCGCTCATTGTCAAAGCAACAGGCTGAAGTATGCCGGCGCTACATAGAAAATCAGAAACAGCTGGAACAAATTCTCGACGAAATGAAGCGGGTTTCAGTGGAGATGATTACGGCGGCGGCAGAGTAGACACGTTTTTCTTCAAGAGGTGCAGTGATGATAGCATTTGGACCGGTTCCATCAAGGAGATTAGGACGCAGTCTGGGAATAAACAATATACCGCCCAAGCTCTGCAGCTACTCATGCGTATACTGTCAGGTCGGCCGGACTCGCAACTTTCAGGTTGACCGCCGCAGCTACTACGAGCCCCGGCAAATCCTGGAAGAGGTACGCGAAAAAGTTGCAGGGATCGAGAGGAGCAACGAAAATGCTGATTATCTTGCATTTGTGCCGGATGGAGAACCTACGTTAGACGCAAACCTCGGAAACTCGATTGAATTACTCAAGCCGCTCAACATCAAAACGGCGGTCATTAGCAACGGCTCTCTCATCGATAAGTCGGATGTGAGAAGAGATCTTTCCATGGCGGACTGGGTTTCGCTGAAGGTTGATTCAGGCAGAGAGAAAACCTGGCGCAGGACGGACCGGCCTCACGGTACTCTCGCTTTGGATTCAATCCTTTCCGGGATGCTCGAGTTCAGAAACATGTATGCTGGAGAGCTCGTGACTGAGACAATGCTTGTACGGGGCGTGAATGACAACGCGGATAGCCTGGAAACGGTTGCCGAGTTTTTGTCGCTTCTCAAACCGGCAAGAGCATACATATCGATTCCCACCAGGCCACCCGCGGATAAAACCGTAAGCGCCCCGGCGGAGGAAGTGTTGAACAGAGCCTATCATACGTTGAGCAACGCGGTGGATCACGTGGAGTACCTGATCGGCTATGAAGGTAATGCCTTTGCATTCACCGGAGACCCCGGAGAAGATCTCTTAAGCATCACCGCGGTTCATCCAATGAGGGAAGAAGCGGTAGAGAAACTCCTCTCGAGAACCGGAACAAGCTGGTCTGTTGTCGACAATCTTGTTGCCGATGGTCGTCTCATCGAAACCGAACACGACGGACGAAAGTTCTTCGTGCGACGGTTCAAAAAAAGAGACTCGGAGTGATCCCCAATCTTGCAGAAGGAGGAGATGTGGGGCAGAGAGTTTTCTGCATATTTCATGTGTTTGGCAGCGTGAGTACGGGAAAAATCAGGAGCAGAAGCTCCCCTCGGTCAGGGATGCATTGGAATAGACAGCTACATCTCCGACGACCCAGTGGCATAAATATCTTTTCTTGATTAATTAGTATATTGCAACTAAGTTTGAGGAGTCGTATATTGTAAGTAAGGTCATACTTATGTAAAGTTATAATGCGGAGATGATTATGGAACTCAGCGCAAGTCTCGAAGATTACCTTGAGGCGATCTACAACGTCATCCAGGAAAAACAGGCGGTGCGATCGAAAGACATCGCTGAAACGCTCAAAGTCAGCAGATCCTCGGTCACCAGTGCGCTTCATGCTCTCGCTGACAAAAAGCTTATCAACTATGCACCGTACGACATCATCACGCTTACAACCGGCGGCAGAAACCGCGCGGAATTATGGTGCAAAGGAATATGGCTATTATATCGTTGAATGAGATGAAGAGAGGGGAGTGCGGACTCATCCGGCAAATCCGCGGCGGATACGGATTTGACAGAAGAATGGAATCTCTGAATATTCGCGTTGGCAAGAGAATAACAAAGGTGAACTCCTTATTTAGAAGGGGACCGGTGGCTGTCCAAATCGACCATACCCAGTTAGCCCTTGGATACGGTATGGCGAGTAGAATTCTCGTGGAAGTAAACCGATGAATAGAATTCTGCTCATGGGAAACCCCAATGTCGGTAAAAGCGTCGTCTTTTCACGGCTCACGGGAGTGCACGTGGTGACGTCGAATTATCCCGGAACCACGATAGAGTA
>CAZHXC010000355.1:0-4187 GCA_964536145.1 uncultured Spirochaetales bacterium
AAAACCTTTCATACTACGGCTGCCCGCACACGATCTTCCACGAACGCAGGCGGGGCTTGCCGGCTGTGTGGTTTCTCTTACCTGAGAGGTTGCTGACAGAGTCATTGAAGGGCGGCCGCTCCACTTTATGCCTCATCGGCCGACAATAGGTATATAATGACCTGACAAACGGGGCGCGGGGGGTTCCCGGCGCCAACACGTTATCATCTGCGGAGGTAGGTATGGCGGGCACTGCACTGATCACCGGTACCGACAAGGGGCTTGGCAGAGTACTACTGAATACATTCTTAGTCCATGGGTATCGTGTCTTTGCGGGAAGATACCGGGAGCACACCAGATACGATGACAGCAGGAGCATTGGTGCCGATTCTCTCGTTGTCGTTCGTCTCGATGTGTCCGACCCGAGCTCTGTTGAGTCTGCGGCACGGAGCGTGGAAGGCATGACAGCCTCCCTGGATATCATCATCAATAACGCGGGTATCGATACTAAACACGCGGACGCTCCACTCGAAAAAATAGACATTGAGGAGATTCCTCATGTCCTCGATGTAAACGCGGCCGGGCCCTTACGAGTTACAAAACGGTTTCTTCCGCTTCTGAGAAAAGGCACGGGAAAGCTCATAGTAAATATCACCTCGGAAGCCGCAAGGCTAAGCGAATGTAGCTACAAGAACAGGTTCGGGTACTGTATGTCCAAGGCCGCGGTGAATATCCAGAGCCGGATTCTGCAAAACTATCTTGGTGAAGAAGCGATAAAAATACTCGCTATTTATCCGGGGTGGATGCAGACCGATTTGGGCGGAGCAAACGCGGATATTCCGCCTATTGAATCCGCGCGGGGCATCTTTGAGTTGTCGCAACGCCACTGGAACGTTGAAGATCCCATTTTTATGACCTATACCGGTAAGCCGATGAGCTGGTAGCGGAGCACGACGGCTGAGGCAGGTCCTGTGCGGGAGAATTGAGCCGATGTTCGCAAATCAGACGGTACTGATACTGACGGTTGTGGCCTCACTTTTGGCGGTCTTGCTGATTATTTTCATCATCCTCGCCTTTCGCAGAAGATCACCGGACACCTCCGAGCTCCTCGAGCTCGTCGGCAAACGCCTCGAGCGATTTGAAGCCCTCTCCAATGACGTGAGTAATCTCTCAAAACTCTTCCTCGTACCTCACACGAGAGGAGCGATAGGTGAAACAATTCTCGCCGAGCTCCTGCGCAATTGGCTTCCTGCAAAATCCTACGAGCTCCAATACGGCTTCAGCAACGGAACGCGGGTTGATGCGGTCATTCGCTTAGGTGAGTATCTCGTCCCGGTCGATGCCAAGTTTCCCCTCGAAAGTGTCAGGCGGTCGATTGAGGACGGCGGCGCAGTCACCGGAGAAGGCAACATCGTCACCGCGGAGGTGAAGCGGGCGTTCCGCCGTCATATCGAAACGATAAGCGGCAAATACATACGCCCTGAAGACGGCACGCTGCAATTCGCCCTCATGTACATACCATCGGAACGGGTCTACTATCACGCCTTTGTAGAGTCGGATGCGAGCCTACTCGAAGAAGCTATTTCGCGCGGTGTGGTGCCCGTGAGTCCCGGGGGACTCTTCCTCTATCTGCAAACCGTAGCGTACGGGCTGAAGGGTTTCTCCTTCTCAAAAAAGCAGCGCGAGCTTATCGATATCACCCTCAATCTCAAACGGGAGCTCGAAAATGTACGAAAGCTGTTCGAAACCGGAAACTCGCAATTAAGGAATTTGATAAAGAATCGAGACGAAGCTTCAACAAAGCTTGAAGACCTGAAGAGAATCGTTCAAAGGATGGACTTCACCATCGAGCCCGAAGAATAAGAGGCGTTTTGTGCCTCGGGAAAACGACCGGCGGTCCCTCGGTGCGGATCATAACCCCAAGGTGAGCAATATAGGCAGATGATCAGAATATCCGTCCGCCCGGCTCACGCTCCATCTGCGCGGAAAGCCGTCATTGTTGAGAAGAAAGCTTTCGTCTATGACTTCAAACTCTTCGTAAACCAATCCGTCGTCCTCAGGTGAGCAGCCAACGAGAAAGTGATCGATTTTCTCCCACACGCCGGCGTAGGCATAGCTACCCTTGAGGGTAGATTCGAGCCAGGGCGAGAAAAAGAGCTCCGGATCATTCTCCGCTTCAGCCCATGAGCCTGTCAGTTGCAGCATGCCGCCGGATCCGTCGGAGGCGAGCGCTAACGCGGTCTCATATTCGCCGTCGACGGCGGCGTATTCATCCACTCTCTCGTTTAAGTCTCCGGCGACAACGATGCAGAGATCCGGCCGTTCGTTACGGATCTCCGCCACCCTCTCCCGGATAAAACCGGCGGCGGCTCTCCTGTACGATTCTGTCTCCGCGGCGCCTCCGTATTTCGATTTCCAGTGGTTATTAAACAGCACGATTCCGTTTCCTCGAACATCGAAACATGCCTCCAGTATGGGGCGGAGTGACACCTTGTCTCCCGGGTCAATCATGTGGACAAGCACGTACTGTGGATTGTATCTGCTGAGTAAGGCGATGGTGGTCGCAGCATCACCCTTGGGCGCGGTAATTGTATACCTGTACTTCAATACGTTGAGATAGCCCTCTAAGAGATCGGTAACAACCCGGTCGTTTTCCACTTCCTGAAGCAGGCAAATGTCGGGGCCGCCGCGGCCGCACGCCTTTATAGCTTCCGCGGTGTTTCTGAGCTTTGCGTGGTAAAGCGAGGTGTCCCATGTGCCGTTACCGGGATCATATTCTGAGTATTCGGTGCCGTTGTCCCGGTCATCAAAGAGATTCTCTACGTTGTAACTCATGATCCGTATACTGCTCGAAAAGGAAAAACCGTCGAGAGTGCACCGGCTGCATGAAGCGAGAACGACAGCCGCGAAAAAGACTACAAAAAAGAACCTGCTTCGCATAAATCCCTCGCAGAGCACGAGATTACCGGCAGGAATATCGGTTTCCTGCCGGCGCGGTGCCGCTCTACGTGAGATATGACTTGATTATTTCCGTTTCCGCTTCAGCCGATTTGCCAAGTGGCTCGAATGCCTCGCCGGTTATGAGCTCATATGCCTGCATGTAGCGCCACGCTACCTCTACCCGGACTTCATCAGGTATTTCCGGCGGGGATCCTTCACCCATATAGCCCTTTTCTTCTATGAGCCATTGCCGGAGGTATTCCTTATCTATCTTGCGCTGCTTCTCTCCGGTCTTGAAAAGCTCCTCATAGGTGTCTGCGTACCAGTAACGGCTCGAATCAGGGGTGTGAACCTCATCAACAAGAACGAGCTCACCGTCAAGAACCCCAAACTCGTACTTGGTGTCTACGAGAATAAGCCCGTGTTCCCCGACGAGCTTGCTGCCTCTCTCAAAGACCGCACGTGCGGTCTCCTCGACCTTCCGCCACAGCTTTTCTTCAACGATTCCCCTGCGAACGATCTCTTCCGGTGCAATAGGCTCGTCGTGATGACCGCGCTCGGCCTTTGTGGAGGGCGTAATCAACGGCTTTGAAAACCGCTCGTTAAAACGCATACCCTCCTCGAGTTTGATACCGGAAACGGTCTTTCCCGCCTGATAGTCCCTCCAGGCGGAGCCGGTGAGATAGCCCCGGATGACTACCTCAACCGGAAGTACATCGCATTTTTTGACGAGCACGGATCTGGGCGAAATTGCTTCGTCTATGTGATTGGGAACGATATCACTGGTCTCCTTGAACCAGTAATTCGATAGACGGTTCAGCATCTCGCCCTTGCAGGGAATTGTCGAGAGCACCACATCGAATGCCGATATCCTGTCGCTGGTGGTTACGAGCAGTTTTGAATCCAGCTCAAAGATATCACGCACCTTTCCCCGGATGTAGCTCCGCTCGAAATCATCCGGTATGCCCGCAAAGGTCGAATCAAGGTACGAAGCAATTTCGTTTTTCTGCATCTTACGATAGCTCGCTGCGATTCGAGATAACCGATGAGATGAGGCCGTAATCCTTCGCTTCCGCCGCGCTCATCCAGAAATCCCTGTCTGTATCCTTCTCCACTTTCTCAAGCGGCTGTCCTGTCTCCCCGGATATCAGATTGTTTATTTTCTGTCTCAGTTTTTCAAGCTCCCGTGCGTGTATTTCGATTTCAGTCGCCACGCCACGTATGCCGCTCAGCGGCTGGTGAATGAGGTAATGGGAGTTCGGCAAACC
>CAZHXC010000356.1:0-4180 GCA_964536145.1 uncultured Spirochaetales bacterium
TGGAACGCGATAGTTTTACCCGCCTTGGGAAGCCGCTGACTGAGGACGTAATCAGCTTTGAGGAAAACGCGGCAATTCTTTCCACGGAGGGTGAAGCCAAGATCCAATTGAGTCCGTCGGTACCATCGGATGAAAACCTCCGTTTAAGAATTTCATTCGAGGTTAAGACCTTTCCCTATGACTACACCCCTCCTGAGCCTCCGCCGGGCCCGGCAACCCCGGATCCGGGCGACATCTCATACGAAGGGATAGATATCCAAAACGAACCGTCGGCTGTCCTCGAACCCGAGTGGTCCCCTCCCCCGCCGCCGGAGAAACGGGACAATCTCAACGTGTTTTATCTGCAGGGTACATCGGCAGTAGAACGACGGTTGCTCTCCCGCCTATACGCGAAACCACCGGCGAACAGACTATCGAGGTAGGGTTGCAGGAATACATAGACGTTCTGAGCTCTATTGAGATCAAAAATGCAAACACCCATCGGGAGATAAGATTGCAGGAAGTGGTCATTTTCGATCCGGACGCGAGGGGAGATTATACACCGGTAAACCCCATTGAGACCGCCTCTGACGCTCTTGTCGAATTGGACGGGATTGAAGCGAGAAGGAGTTCAAACACAATAGACGATCTTCTTCCGGGTGTTGTCCTCAACCTTCACAAACCGTCGGATAGCCCGGTAGAGATTTCGATAGAGCCTGACAAGGAACTGATAAAGAATACTATCATAGAGTTTGTGGGTTATTACGATGAGCTTATTGCCGATCTGAACATTCTTACCGGCCGAAGTGAAGATATCGTCGATGAGATTACCTACTTGACCGATGAACAGCGAGAGGATGCCCTCGGGATGCTCGGCTTGCTGCAGGGAGATATCACGCTCATGCAATTGAAGTCCCGGCTTCAAACGATTGTGATGAATCCATACGAAACATCCGCCGGCAGAGGTCTCGCACTGCTCGATCAAATCGGTATATCTACAAATGCCGTCGGCTCGCGTACGGGTTCGCTGAACAGATCGCGACTTCGTGGCTATCTCGAAATCGATGAAGAAGCCCTCGACCAGGCCATCCAGTCCAACCTGCCGGCGGTAAAGGAGCTTTTCGGCCGGGACACCGACGCCGATCTTGTTGTAGACTCAGGCGTTGCCTTCGAGCTGGACAGCTATATCAGGCCGTACGTTGAAACCGGAGGGCTCATCAGCACACGGATTGACACAATAGACGGACGGATTGCCAGAACTTCAAACAGGATAGAGACCGAGCAGGAGAAACTCGATAGAAAAGAGCAGGAATACAGGAGACAGTTCGCGACGATGGAAGCTTCTTTGAACTCCCTCGAGCAGAGCTCTCAGCAGATCGAGAACTTCAACCGGGAAAACCAGGCGGATTAACGGCCCCAAAAAAGGGATGAATTGCGGTGGAAATACGTATAAACAATGAAACAGTGGACTTCACCCTCGAACACGAAAAAGTGCTTGGGGAGGTTGTTGATGGAATTGGGGAATGGCTCGCGATCAACGGATTCACCATGACCTCGATACGGAAGGATAGCAAGAACCTCAAGCTCGGCGAACGGCTCGAGTGGCAGGATGATCCGATAGAAGAGATTTCTTCAATCGACATAACGGCTCTTCATCCCACAGATCTCACCGTTGAAAAACTCACCGCAGCTATACAATACCTCGATCTTATTAAAGAGGAAGGCGATCTCGCCTCTCCGGTAGTGGCCGATCTGCTGAAAGGTGTGGATGATGTCTCTCAGATGATCGACGATGCGGTGCTCTCCGAGAGGACCGGGGATGATACCTTCGGCTCCCGATTCAAGGCGCTCGCGTACGCCACAGGTATTCTTTCCGGCAACACTTCTACAGAGAGATTTGACGACTTCCTCAACTACGTCTCAGAGTTGGAAGTAGTGCTCCGGTCGCGGTTCCGTGAGCTGACCGATCCGGTAACCGAGTTGCGGGCGTGTGTACCGTTGCTTCGCCAAGTGCTCGAGCAGACGGGGGATATAGCGGTCCTTCTGCAGACCGGTGAGGATGCCAAGGCGATTGGGCAGATCATAAGATTTTTAGAAGTCTCGCAAAAAATGCTCAGGCTAATTCATAATCTTGGTGAACAGGCTGTGGTGGATCTTCCGGGGCTTACCGTCGATGGTGTGCCGGTCGGCGAGTTTGCCGCCGGGCTCAACGGATATCTCATTGAGCTTTCCGAAGCGATAGAGGCGGGAGATACGGTTCTCACCGGCGATCTGCTCGAGTATGAGATAGGTCCGCGGTTGAACGCGCTACTCACCGAGCTCGAAAACAGCGGAGCGGTGTGATGTACCTGCTCCAGACGGGTTTTAACACTAACTTGGTGCAAACCGCAGACAGGTCCACGATGATAATCGCGCTTGTCGTGGTTGGCGCTCTATTCGCCGGACTTATCGTATTAGGAGTCATTACAAACAGGCGCGCCGCGATAAAAAAATCAGGGGGCAGCGGCAAATTCAGGAAAGGAACTTTCAGACGACGGGCCACCAGGTTAGGGCTTTCAAAAACCCAAATTCGGGCGCTCGAGTTTATTATAGAACGCTACAAGGTAAAAAACCCCTACGCTCTGCTTACCAACTCTTCCCAGCTCGACCTGTATCTCAGGAAAGCACTCGAGGGAGTAGACGATCAGGTTTCTTCAGAAGAGGTGAAGGAAGCTCAAAAGCTTACCCTCTACAGGATAAAGCAGGTAATCGAAAGAAACAGCCAAAGGTCCGGAAATTACACTTCCACCAGGCAACTGCAGGTTAACCAGCAAATTGCCCTGACAGCTGAAGACGGGACGCGATACAAAAGCAGGGTGCTATCGGTGCTCCGTGACGGTATTGCGGTCGAGGTACCGGTTGACGAGACGGGAACTCAGGTGAGGTGGCGCAAATGGTCGCCCATCACGGTTTTTTTCTGGAAACGTAACGGAGAGGGCTACTCATTCCAGACAAAGGTAACCGGCTACAATATGCTCAAAGGCAAGCCTGCTGCGTTTATCCAGCATACCAACAGAATAATCAAGGCCAAGCAGAGAAAATACAGAAGACGTGAGCTCGATCGTCCTTGTTATTTTTATCCCGTTCGAGTGCTCACCACCGGTTCCGGAAAAAATCAGACAAAAAAGGCGTTTGTGGAGACCAAGCGAGGAGCTCTTGGCACGGTGATCGAGGTCTCCGCCGGTGGTTGCAGCATCCGTGCCACGAGGGCGCTCCAGACCGGAGCGCTGATAAAAGTCGATTTTGAGACCGTCAGGGGCCGGCCCGTCTCTTCCTACGGCAAAGTAGTGAATACCGAGCGAGGCGGACTGGAAGGCAAAATAATGCACGTGATGTTCACCCGGCTTTCCCGCCGCAATTTGAATCATATAAACGCCTTTGTCTACGATCTTGTTGATTGAAAGAAACGCCCTTTTTCTGTACCATCGCCGCGAATGGCAACAGCTACACTGCAATCGAACAGTCCTGAAAAGACGCGGGAAATGGGTTGCATACTTACTAAAGGCCTCCCCGCAGGATCTGTGATCGTTTTGACCGGTCCGCTCGGCTCGGGAAAAACCGTCTTTGTAAAAGGAATGGCGGAAGGGCTCAATATTGACTCGGACATAACAAGCCCGAGCTATACCATTGCATCGCTCTACGAAGGAGATCTCCCGCTTTCCCATATAGACCTCTACCGGACCGGAACCGATGAGGAACTCGAGCTCCTTGGTTTTGAAGAGTTATCGGACACAAGGGGAATAACGGCAATCGAATGGGGAGAAAAGGCGGCCGGTTTTCTCGATGAGAGTACTATCACGGTTTCCATCACAATAGGCGAAGATGAAGAACGCACAATTGCCATCTCAAACATTGAGGATGCGGTAAAACGCAAACTTGAAGAGGCGCTTCCGGAGACCGGGGAATGAACGTACTTTCGATAGATACGGCCACCGAAGTGTGTGGCGTCGGTTTGCTGCTCACCGACGGCAGCTGGATGGATTGTTCCCAGAAAACCGGCTTGAATCACGCCGGCAATCTACTCGAAGGCGTACACAGGCTTCTCAAAGATGCGGATGTGCCGGTTTCAGGACTCGACCTGATTGTCTGTTCACAGGGGCCCGGTTCGTTTACGGGTTTGCGAATAGGCATGGCAACGGCAAAGGGGCTTGCCACCGGGGGA
>CAZHXC010000357.1:0-3740 GCA_964536145.1 uncultured Spirochaetales bacterium
GAGGCCGGAGAGCGCTCTGAACCGGACGAGCTCTTTTTTATTGGTGAGGACCCCACCTCGTTCAGTGAGCTCGAGGGCTTTGAAGAGGTGCTGTGGGACCATGTCTACGCCGGTCACAGCACAAACGGTCATGCACTCGAACCGTACCGCGAACAGCTTGCGGCCATGGGACTACCCGATGCAGCATCGGTAAACCTGATGAAGGACGGCAGAAAAGCGTCCTACGCGGGGTTGGTTATCTGCAGACAACTGCCTGAGACCGCCGGCGGGGTTCTCTTCCTCACTCTTGAAGATGAGACGGGATTCGTAAACGGTATCGTGTGGGAGAAGGTCTTCAAACAGTACAGATCGGTCATACTGGCAAACAGTTTTCTGGGAATTACCGGTAAGGTTCAGTCGGAACAGGGTGTTGTGAACATCATAGTGGATAAGGCGTGGAAGCCAAAGCTGCCTGTTCGTCACGCCGAGCACCGGAGCCACGATTTTAGATAGCCTCCGGTCGGGTCAGTTCATCGACGGCTTATAGCCGGTCTCTGCAACTATCTTGTGCATTCCGCCAAGCTCGCCGAGGGCCTGGCGCCACCCTTCACCGGGTGTCCGCGAAAATATATGTTTTGCCGCGGCCGGCCGCACAATCCATGCGTTGTGTTCGAGCTCATCCTCGAGCTGGCCGGATCCCCAGCCTGCGTAACCGGCATAGAGATGGACAGGTGGGCGGGATTCCAACGGCAACGACGCCCATTCGTTTTGTAAATAGCCTTCGATACTCGGGAATGCCGGCTCAAAGACTACATGTTCGATTGGAGATGAGGCCTGGTCGCTTTTTAAATCTTCAGGAAGCCCCGAGTGGATGGTAAAGAGAAACTGCGGTTGTACCGGTCCGCCCTGATAGATCGGAAGCTCACCGGCGGCGCTCTCTGTGAACTCAGGGAGCACCTGGCCGAGGGTGACATCGAGCAGACGATTCACCACCAGCCCAAACGCACCTTCCTCATCGTGCTGAATCATGAGCACTACCGTCCGCTGAAAGTTCGGGTCCAGTAGCTCGGCTTCCGAGATCAGAAAATAGCCCTGTAACCACCTGGGGAGGTCTTGTTTTCCTTTGTTTTCTTCCATGCGTACAGTCAAAGAATACAACGCTCATCGATTCGAGGCAAGCGGGCGCCGGCGGGCAAGAGCGGGCTGACAGCGGGTGCCGGCGAGCGGTTGACAGTCTGATTTCCCATGGTATAGCGTGATATCCAATCCATCCGTACCCAATGCCGGCTCACCGGCTTTCATCGCGTAAGGTTAAGTAGATGTCTAAGAAATGGACCGCCGTTTTTGTTGTACTGATAATCTGTGTCCTCACGGCTTGCGGTCCCGGAGAAGCCGCTCCGGACAATTCTTTGGCGGCCGGCGCAGCCGGAACTGACGGCGCTGCCGGGCAAAACGATTCTCTTGCAGCCGGCGTGCTTGGAATGGACGAGCTCCCCTGGTGGGCTTGGGCGCTGGCACTCTTCATTTTCACGGTCATTCTTGGAGTGGTTGCGGTAATCACGGGGGTTGGTGGCGGCGTGCTCTATGTGCCCATCGTGAGCGCCATATTCCCTTTCAACTTTGACTTTGTGCGTGGCGCCGGATTGATGGTGGCGATGTGCGGGGCGCTCGCCGCCGGGCCGAAGCTTCTGCGCAAAGGACTTGCGAGCATGGAGCTCGGGCTTCCCCTGGCTCTTCTTAGCTCTGTAGGCTCGGTACTTGGCGCGAGAGTTGGATTAGTGCTACCGGATCGAACCGTACAGACGTTGCTTGGGTTTGCTGTACTACTGGTAGTAGGATTCATGATAACAGTGAAGCGATCTGAATTTCCGGAAGTCCGGATACCTGACAGATTGTCGAGAATGCTGGGCATTTCCGGAAAGTACAAAGAGGAATCGGAGGGACGCGAAATCGATTGGACGATCCGGCGAACTCCTATAGGCATGTTGCTTTTCCTATGTATCGGTTTCATGGGTGGAATTTTCGGTGTCGGTGGCGGCTGGGCGAACGTCCCGGTTCTCAATCTTCTGCTTGGAGCTCCTGTCAAGGTAGCGATTGCCACAAGTGGATTTCTTATCAGTATAAACAGCACCGCAGCTGTGTGGGTGTACCTCAACAGCGGAGCGATCCTTGCTCTCATAGCGGTTCCCTCCGTTATCGGAATGATGTTGGGGACGACCCTGGGCGCGCGCCTGTTGCCGCACCTGAAGCCGCAAATAGCGCGCTGGGTCGTGATAGGGCTCCTGTTGTTCACAGGTGTCCGCTACATTCTGGTAGGATTTAGGATAATTGGTTGAAAGGTTTTGAAATGAACGATGAAATAAACCGTTACGCCTCAGACGCTCAGCTCGTGCTTGCGCGGCTCTATAGGATCGTTACCATTGTCGGGCTGACAATCGTGGCTGTCGCCTTTGTTCTCTATGTTTCAGGTTTCCTCGAGACAAGCGTTCCCGTCAAAGAGGTGGTTTCCTACTGGCATCTGGATGCGGAGAGCTACGCGGAACAGACCGGTACTCCTGTCGGCTGGGAGTTTTTGTCTCATCTCGCCCGCGGCGAAAGTTTGAGCTTTGGCTCGCTGGTTTTGATGGCGCTGGCCGTGATCATCAGCCTTTCGATCATGGTGACGGTTTTTATGAGAAAAGGAAGGTCCGCCTATGCGGTTATCGTGCTGCTGCAAACAATCATACTGGTAATAGCGGCAACCGGCATCGTGTCAGGTCATTGAGATTGCTCTGACCGGTTTGTCGCATCCCGGATAGCTTGCACCGCGTTCTCGAAAAGACCCTTTGCATCCCTCTCCAGGCTTGTCACTTCCTTGTGAAACGCTCTCATGAACTCCTGCCGTTCTCTGTCAGACAGGTCTCTGTTATGCAAATCCTGCTCAAAAAGATCTGCGAAGGTCTTGAAATAGTCCTCATCGTGTTTGTCTTGCTCGCGCAAGGCAACCTGTCTCATGGTGTTTCTGTACGCCTCTGAGAATATCCGGTCGAGCCGCGGATTATTGATAATGGTCTTTGTTTTCCTTTTCATCATCTCGATATCCTATCATACCGCAATCAATTTCTCTCGTCAGCGCATTGGGCGCCTCGATAAGCTGTCGATACACCGTCAACTTGACATCAACAGGTGAATTTTTCGATCCGCCCTATTGTTAGTATATTGGACGGACACCTCATCATATATATCGATAAAGGAGAAATTATGAAGATTGAAAACAATGCGGTAGCAACTTTCGATTACACACTCAAGGACGAGGCCGGAAAGGTCCTCGATACTTCGGACGGAAGAGAGCCGCTCTCCTATCTGCACGGTGCCGGTAATATTATTCCGGGACTCGAGAATGAGCTCCAGGGCCACGAAGCCGGCGATAGCTTTACTACGGAGATCGGACCTGAGGATGCCTATGGAGAGTATTCCGATGAAATGGTTTTTTCAGTTACAAAGGATAAGTTTCAAAACCCGGAACAAATCGAAGAGGGTATAAGATTCCAGGCTGAGATAAACGGCGAGCCGAGGATCTGTACCGTAGCCGGCGTAGAAGGCGAGAGTGTCGAAGTGGATGCGAATCATCCGCTTGCAGGCATGAACCTTCACTTTGACGTCACCGTTCGTGAGGTCCGGGAGGCTACGGCCGAAGAGCTCGAGCACGGCCATGTCCACACCGACGACAACGACAACGAAGAGTAATCCGGAAGCTGTTGAACAGAGCACAGTCATGGGTG
>CAZHXC010000357.1:3750-4170 GCA_964536145.1 uncultured Spirochaetales bacterium
TAGACGGGCATATACGTCTGTTTGACACTATCGCAAAGCCTTACTCCTGGTTCCATGGCCTGCAGGTGCGTAAGTGCCTCAGCGTTTTGGACCGCCACCTTTCCGACATTGGGTTGGCCGGAGATTCAACGGTCCTCGATGTCGGCTGCGGTCCAGGTTCCTTTGGGGTCGCCTTCCAACGTGCAGGCTTCCCGGTCAAAGGAGTAGACGGCTCCTCCAAAATGGCGGCTATCGCCGAATCAAATGGTATCGAATGCCGGGTGGCGGACGCCACCGTTGGGCTTCCGTTTGCGGACGGCTCTTTTGATCTGGTTGCCGCAGCCTATCTTGCCCACGGCTTTTCCCGGGAGCACCGTTTGGGACTGTTTCGAGAGATGAATCGTGTCTCAAAGAATCTCGTTCTTTTCCACGATTTCAGCC
>CAZHXC010000358.1:0-2244 GCA_964536145.1 uncultured Spirochaetales bacterium
GAGCATGCTGTTGGCCAGGTCAGCGGCCTTGTTGGCGTCGTACCAGTTCCCCAGCACACGGAAATCAACGGTTATAGAAGGATCTACCTGCCGAGCGCCTTGCTCGAATCCCGGCAGAATCATCTTGCCCATGGCATCGTATTCCTGGCCGGCAATAAGGCCAATTTTCAACTCAGGCGTGGCGCCGGGCAAATCGCTCGTTGTGATAAGTCCCGCAAGATATCCGATCATGGCCGCCTGCTCTACTTGGTTGTACAATACCGTGTACATCTGCGGATGGCTCTCTATGATCGCGTCGAGGATAATGAACTTCTGTTGGGGAAAGGATTCCGCTACCGGGAGCGCAACAAAAGGTATCGACGGATTTGAGCTCAAAATCACCTCGTATTCACCGGTGGCGGCCATCGAGGTTATCTTCTCTTCCCACTCGCCCTGATTGAAACCACCCTCGATCACCTTTACGGCTACGGAGTCGCGTTCGGCTTCAACCTTTTTTGCTCCGGAAACGAGCTGTTCGTACAGCGGACTTCCTGCCGCTACCCCCGGGACAAAAACACCAATATCAAAAGATTCCTGCGTATCGCCGTTTCCGGGGCTCATCACGAGCACCAGTATTACGGCCACCGCTATCACCGCTATCGCGGCGAGTATGAGAAGTATTTTCAGCGATTTCTGCAAATCCGTCTCCTTATATGTTAGGGATGCCCACGTTAAAGGCGGGTTCGTCGATGCGATCCATAGTACCCCCGCCGGTAGCCAGGGTGTCAAGCATCGCAAACTTCCCGCAGGGTTTCAACCAGGGCTTTCGCAGAGAAGGGCTTTTTGAGAAAGGCACTGTTTTGCCTCCTGGCCTCCTGGGCAGCCGAGGCTTCATCGGCGTAACCGGACATGTACATCACTTTGATGAGGGGATAGTTCTTCGCAAGCCAATCGGCGAGCTCAAATCCGTTCTTGCCGCCCGGCATCACCACGTCGGTAAGCACCACGTTTATAGCGTATTCTTCCTGAAGACAAACCTCAACCGCCTTGGACGCATCGCTCGCCGTGAGGACCGAGAAGCCGTACTTTTCCAGGGTTCTCCGTGTCATTGTCCTGACGGTATCATCGTCCTCGACAACAAGGACCGTTTCCCCGGCCTTAACGGCCGGTTCTTGTGGCTTGTCAACCGGGATGTCCACCGCAGGCTTTTTCCCGGTGTCGGGAAGATAGATGATATACGTCGTACCGCGCTCAGGCTCGCTCTCCACGGTAATATAACCATCACACTGCCTGATTATTCCGTAGACTGTCGACATCCCCAGACCGGTGCCCTTGCCGAACTCCTTTGTAGTGAAAAACGGTTCGAATACACGTCTTCTCGTTTCTGTATCCATACCGATACCGGTATCCGTAAAGGTGAGAACGCAATAAGCGCCGGGTTTGAAGTCCCTCTCCGCTGCTTCAGCTGACCTGAAGGTCCGTCGAAGAGTTCTCACGGTTATCCTGCCGCCGTGCGGCATCGCATCCCGGGCGTTCACGGCGAGATTCATCAACACCTGCTCAAACTGTCGTTCATCGATAGACACGGTCCCCAGATTCTCCCCAAGGTCAAGCGTGAACGCGATATCCTCACCTATCACCCGCCTGAGAAGATTCTCCACATTCCTGATTACAGCGTTGAGCCCGGTTTCACGCCGTTGAATCACCTGCTTTCTGGAAAACGCCAGCAGTTGCTGCGTCAATCCCGATGCCTGTCTTACCGCGCGCTTGATCTCTTCCACCTGCCGCAATGCGTCCGAGTCGCTCTCACCTGCCAGTTCGATATGGATAAGCTCGGCGCAACCGTGTATTGCCGTGAGGATGTTGTTGAAATCGTGGGCAATCCCACCGGAAAGGCGTCCGATCGCTTCGAGCCGTTGGGCGTGTGCAAGCTCTTCCTGCGTATCCTTCAACCGCCGGATGCTTGTGGAGAGCTCATCCATCAATAAAGAACGCCGGTAAGAGGCTATCAGCTGATTTGCAAAGACCGATAGCGGCGGCAGCTCATCTTCCCGCATATCGTCACCGAGCACGACAAAAAAGCCACTCCCTTGATCTTCAGCTATGAGCGGTATGAGAGCCGCCGAGTTATGGGGGATTTCTTCCGTATTTATATCATCGATTATCCTGTCATACAGAGGATGATGGTCGCGTATGAGAACTGCCTCACGGTTTTTCAGTAAGGATTCGAGCTCCGGGAAATCCAGCGCGGAGAGTGAAGCGGTA
>CAZHXC010000358.1:2254-4169 GCA_964536145.1 uncultured Spirochaetales bacterium
GCGGTACTCAACGGGACGGTATCCAAAAAGGTAGATGCGTCATCGTCTACCCAGAATACCCGGGCATAATACCCGATTTGTCTGAGATAACGGTGTGAAATCGGTACGAGCTCATCCGGGCGCAGCGATCGCTCCAGATCAAGGGCGGCAAGGTTGAGTGTCTTCAACAGTCTTTCGGTCCGTTTTTGATTCTGGATATCGGTAACAATCCCGAGTATGGAACGCTCGCCCTCGTAATCAATGAGGCGCGTCTGAATTATCGCATCAAACGATTTACCATCTTTTTTGATAAGCGCGTATTCGTATGGCTCCACCTCTTCTCCGGCCATGTGCCTCGCAAAATTTCGCTCAATAACGGGCATCGACTCAGGCGAGATTATCGACCGAAAATCGAAATCATCGGCAAGAAACTCCTCTCGGGTGTAACCCATGAGTTCTTCACAGCGGGTGTTTGCATAGACCACCTTTCCGCCCTTATTGATAAAGATCATGTTGGGCGACTGTTCAGAAAGCGTCCTGAATTTCTGCTCCGATTCTCTGAGCTCGGCTTCCGTGCGTTTACGTTCCTCAATCTCCCGCTGGAGTGGATTGAACACCTGTCGTCTGGTAACACCAAAACCAAGTACCGCCACTCCCAGAGCACCGGAGAGCGATAGATATGGAAACGGTAACGTCAAAAGCCCGTCGAGAACCAGCCCCGCGAAAAAGAGCAAAGGGCCTACGGCGATATAAGTTTCACTGACATACCCCCTGTCCCGCCAGAGGACGAGTGAGGTGCCAATGAAGTAAAATGCAGGCACAATGGCGAAAACCCACGTGAGGGGTTTTACCGACATGATAGTCGCGCCGTTTGCCGCAAGCCTCGGGTCATATACAACCTTCCCTGAGAACATCGGAACCACAAGGGCAATCAGCACCGCCATACCTGCAAAAATGATGATCAGGTGATATCGTTTCTGTTTTTTTCTATAGTGTAATGCAAAGGAAAAGAGCAACGGACTTGACAACACAAACAGCAGTGAGGCAATCCACAGCATCCGCTCCGGATCACCGAATCCCGTCACAAGCGAGAACCGCATCAACGCGAACGTAAGACCCCACCCGAGAACCGTCAGCATGAATATTGCAAAGCACCTGTTGGTAGCGGCCTTTATCCCGGCGCCCACTGAGAGCAGGAGAAGAGCCGCGGAAAACACGCTCATTATGATAAGTGCGGCAATGTCGACGTAGAACAAAAACTGCATGTGGCAAGATTACCACCTCTCCGCCCCCTGATGCCAGTATCGAGAAACCGATTTAGTGAAGGATTTATAGGGCGCCTCTATAGACTGTCGCTTTGACATCGCGCACATGCGAAAAACCCCGATATTGTAAGGATTTGCATTTCAGTTGCAGCTACAAAATGTGGGTTTTTCGATGTGCCCTATAGTGGTTTTCCAATGACGATCGCGGCGCGTTTTTGTGCTCTGCCTTGCGAGCCAGGCCAAATTATGCGGTAATCGGATATGAGTAATCCCGCGTTAACTCAGCCTGATGCACAGATTGCCAAAAAGCCATAAATTTGTTAAATAGAATGAAACGCGCGTCCATAGCTCAGCTGGATAGAGCAACGGCCTTCTAAGCCGTAGGTCGCAGGTTCGAGTCCTGCTGGACGTAAAACTAAGTTGCTACGTTGTAGTGACTTAGCAGCCTGAGAGTATTTGGCGAAACGGCCAATTATTCGCCAGGTATTCGCCCGATTTCTTGTCGTCCGTCATAGGAGGAAGACATGGAACATTTCGGGCATTGGTTTGACGCATTCGCGCGGTTGCGAGAAATCGCCGAAAGCGGCAGTCAGTCGGGCGAATTGAAGGCGTGGGCGGAAGCGGTAGCGGAGCTCAACGGCGAACGTGAAAACTTCACGGAAGCCTGGGAG
>CAZHXC010000359.1:0-4165 GCA_964536145.1 uncultured Spirochaetales bacterium
AAAACTATCGCGTTCCATGGCGACGCGTATAGACGAGGAATTTGACTCTGAAAGGATACCGGCACTCAGCCCCAGAGCGAGAGCATCATTCTGAAACTCGAGGGTGTTGGCCTTTCCCGGTTTCATCGATTCAATAAGCAGCACCTGAGCGGTGTCCGAGCTTTTGACCACTCTTGCCCGGATGAGATCCTTCGACCTGTTGTTGAGCTCCTCGGCAAAATCGCGGAGCTCACCGCCATGATAGGTTAATGAAACTCTGTCGTCACCAACCTGGAAGGTGTAACCTCCCGCCGGTACTTCGAAATCTTCAGAGAGCTCGGCAGAGAGGAACCGGTCCCTCCCCGCAAGGCTCTTTACCAGGACATCCGTGGATTCCATGGCAGCCTGTCTTGACGCAGTGGCGGTGAGAACCGACTCGTTTGAGGATTGTGATACTCTCTCGTTAAAGGGGTTTTCAAAACTGTACAACGACCGCGCTATGTTGCGTACCTCGGCCAGACCCCTGTTTACCCCTTGCCAGGCATCCTTCTCAAGTTCAACCGTTTCGAGCTCATTCTCTATGCGGTCGAGGCCTCTGCGCTCGACCTTCATGAGCTCTTCTACCATTTTGTCTGTGTCGTATTTACTTGTCCCGGGCACGCCCGGGATTGAGAAATCCGACATCTATCGCCCTCCCGCTTGCGCTTTCGCGCACGATGACGGTATTGTTCAAATATCATAAAAAAAGCCGGAGTGTGTCTTGACGTGCGCAATGGGCACACGACACACCGGCTTACTTTTGATGTTTCGGCAATTATCTGCCACCCAACTTAAGTCCATCCTTCTCTTGAGCGTAAGACCGCCGCCGCGGCCGTACTTTCAACAGGCTATATCATCTCGTCGACCAGCAGACCAATTGCCTCCCGGATACGGACGTACAAACGCTGCAGCACTTCCGGCGGGATCTCCTTAATTACTTTATCGGTCTGGCCGTCGATGACCTTAACAACTACCCGGTTCAGCTCCTCGTTGATGGAGAACTTGAGCCGCTTGTTGAAGAATTGTGTGTAGTTGATAATGTCCTTGAGATAACGCTCGACTTCCGCCCGGTCTTGACGCCTTTCTTCCGCCGTATCAGCTGCTGCACTCGCGAGCTTCCGTGCTACCTCTTTCGCCTGTGCGGCTGCGTTTTGCTCCGAAGACATCTGCCGATGTGCAACATCATGAATTGGGGTACCGCTCGAGATATTTGTAACATCAAGGTCCATAATAAAACCCTCATAAAACGGCAGAAGGGGGCGCGAGCCCCTTGTGCCTCTGTAATACGGTAAAAAGGAGACGTCCAGAAGCCTTTTCACCGCTGCAAAAAGAACGGAGTTTACGAAGACTACCCAAGCAACTGAAGTACAGATTGCGGTTGAGTGTTGGCCTGCGCAAGCATGGCCGTACCCGATTGCACCAGGATCTGGTTCTTCACGTAGTCGACCATCTCGCTTGCCATATCGACATCGCGAATCCGCGATTCTGCGGCCTGCAGGTTTTCCGCTGCAGATGCGATACCTTCAGAAGCCATTTCAAATCTGTTCTGATAGGCTCCGAGATCCGCCCGCTGTTGCGATACAACACGTAAGGCGCTGTCAAGGACACCGACAGTCAGGTTTGCCTGCTCCGGCGTCGATATCGAAATCGAATCTGTTGTTCCTTGAACACCTTGAAGTCCCAACGATTGTGCAGTCATCGTTGCAATGTAGACTCTTTCGTTCTGGTCCATGTTTGCGCCGATTTGGAATTGCATCGTAGCCGTGCCTTCCTGAGAAAAACGACCGGTAAGCATATTCATACCGTTGAACTGGGCATGAGAGGCAATCCTGTTGACCTCATCGATCAACTGGGAAACCTCTACCTGAATCTGCATCCGGTCTTCAGTGGAGTAGATACCGTTTGCGGCCTGAACAGACAATTCCCGAAGCCTATGAAGAATATCCTGCGTTTCCTGCAGATAGGCCTCAGTTGTTTGAATAAATGAAACACCATTCTGAATGTTTCGCTCCGCCTGGTTCAAGCCACGTACCTGACTCCTCAGTTTTTCGGACACAGCCAGCCCTGAAGCATCGTCAGCGGCCTTGTTGATGCGTAATCCCGAGCTCAGCTTCTCTATGCTGCTATCAACTTTCTGGTTCTGCACGCTGAGCATCCGGTTGGCAAACATGGCACTTATGTTGTGATTAATAATCATAAGTCCCTCCTTGAGGAGATTGAAGGCGTCCTTTGCCTTCATACTGGCATGCCGGCATGGAGAATACAGAGATACTCGCGCTATCCCTGCTCCGTTCCATTTCTCACATGCAAACAAAGAGACATCCCCGCTTGTTCAAAACGGAGAATCTCACTATTTATGGCTCACCGCTCGAAGGAGAGTTATTTCAAAGATCAAAACGGATAAAAAGCATCCCACGGATACTAATATATCAGTATCCGCGGGAATTTTCCGATAATATTGTAATAGCCTAGCCAAGCAATTGCAATACCGTCTGAGGTCTGGTGTTGGCCTGTGCCAGCATGGCCGTAGCAGACTGAACCAGTATCGCTTCCTTGGTGAAATCAACCATTTGGGCGGCCATGTCTGCGTCACGGATCCGTGATTCGGCCGCCTGAAGGTTTTCTGCTCCAACGTCAATGCCCGTAATCGCCATTTCAAGACGATTCTGATAGGCACCGAGATCTGCGCGCTGCTTGTTTACCGACTTGAGGGCGCTATCGAGAAGCCCTATGGTCATGTTCGCCTGCTCCGGCGTAGAAATCGAGATGATTTCGCCGGTGCCGACTTGTCTCATGTTGAGGGCTTCAGAGGTCATCGTATTGATAAACACTCTCTCCCGCTGATCCATGTTTGCCCCGATGTGAAACCACATGGATGCGGTAACGGTGTTTTCACCGGTATCCTGCGCAAATCTGCCGGTGAGCATGTTCATGCCGTTAAACTGCGCATGAGAGGCGACTCTGTCGATCTCATCGATAAGTTGGGAGACCTCTACCTGGATCTGCATGCGATCTTCGCTCGAGTAAATCCCGTTGGCGGATTGGACCGAAAGCTCGCGCAAACGATGCAGGATGTCCTGGGTTTCCTGAAGGTAGCCTTCAGTAGTCTGTATAAAAGAAACGGCGTTGGCCGCGTTTCTCGACGCCTGCTGCAGACCTCTGATCTGCGCCCGCATCTTCTCGGACACCGCAAGACCGGATGCGTCATCTCCGGCGCGGTTGATCCGCAGTCCCGAAGAGAGCTTCTCCATTGAATTTGTCAAGCTGTTGTTGTTTTGGCTTAACTGTCGTTGCGCAAACATTGCGCTCAAGTTGTGATTAATAATCATTCTTTCCTCCATGAATGTTTTGTGCAGGCATCCATGCCTGAACTACATCTTTTTACGATCGTTTTTTTATGCTTTCACCTCCTCTCCTTGCCAAGAATCCCCTAAGCTACTCTCAAGATTCAACCGATAAGTAGACTAAGAGGGAAGAATCGCCCGCGCACTCGTGCAGAGGACGAGGATCTCCTTATTTCTATCTATCGCCCCCCCTCTTCTTAATCTTGATCATTTTTTTCCTTATTCTCTGAACTTTTGCCTTCTTTTTTGGGCACGATGGGCTTGAAACCGGGATGCCGCTTTTTCTATTATGATCTTGAGATCTTATCACTACCGCGGTTATGGAGCGGCGCAAGCTCGAAGGCGTCTGTTTTCGCGTGCTCGATGGACGCAGTGGATGGAGGGGTTCGTGCGGCAGCATGAACAGGCGTCGAGCAAGAAGGCGTTTATCGATTTGCTGCATTTGAAAATGAATACTCTTCGGAGTTTTGGGATTCGACACTTGAGCGGGAGATCTGCTCGTTCGTGTTGATTTTTCAGTTCCATGGAATATAATGAGTAGAGCTTGTATGGAACTGATTACTGAAATAGCAGAGTGGGTAAGTACGCGAAATTTCACCGGGGAAGCGGTTGATCCGGAATCGATCACCCGTATTCTCGAGGCGGGAAGGAAAGCGCCCTCGGCAAAGAACCGGCAGCCCTGGCGTTTTATCGTCATAAAGAACGAGTCAATCCGCGCACAGATAGAATCAGCGGCTTTTGGACAGGAGCACGTGGGCCAGGCGCCGGTCATCGTCGCCGCCTGTACAACAAATGTGGACTAC
>CAZHXC010000360.1:0-4161 GCA_964536145.1 uncultured Spirochaetales bacterium
ACAATGGCCGTAGATATCGCGCGTCAGGTTGCCGACGAGTATGATGCGCTCGTGGCGGGAAACATCAGCAACACCTGGGTGTTCGATCCGGATGATGCGAGCTCGAGGCCAAAGACCAGGCGTCAATTCGACGCGCAAATTGAGTATCAGATGGAAAAAGGGGTGGATTTCTTTATCGCCGAAACCATTGAGTATCTTGGAGAAGCGGAAATAGCTCTCGATGCCATCAAAGCCGCAAAGGCTCCTGCAATGATCACATTGGGATTCAAGCGGGACGACAAAACCCTCGACGGACACGCACTGGAAGACGCATACAAGTATCTTGAAGACCGCGGAGCGGATATTCTTGGAATAAACTGTTTTCGAGATCCCGGTAGAATGATGCCTTTCGCACACCGCCTACGAAAAAGCGTCGGGTGCCATACCGCAACCCAGCCGGTGGCCTACCGCTGCACAAACGAAAAACCCTACTTTCAAATCCAACAGTACGGCGGGAACATCGCGTTTCCGCTCGACCTTGACCCGTTTGTGCTGACACGGGGCGAAATGGCCGCCTATGCGGTTGCAGCCCGTGATGCGGGAATCAACTACATCGGCGGCTGCTGCGGAACGGCGCCGCATCATCTCCGGGCGATGGCCGAGGCTCTCGGTAGAACGGTTCCCGCGAGCACGTACTCGCCAAAACTGGATTTGCACACAATCATCGGAAAGGCTGAATATATCAAGGAAAAAAACGCAAAGATTCTCCTGGAACAACGATCCGATAAGAACTAACGGCCGCAGCGGCCGCTTCAGTGAAGTGTAACCTACCGATGCTGACCGCCGTCCTTCCGTCTTCTCTTAGGCTTTACCCGCCGAGCCGAGAACATTCTCATTCTTGTGGATGATCATCTCTTTCAATTCATCTCTTGCAGGTCCGAGGAACTTGCGTGGGTCAAACACCTCCGGATGTTCGGCCAGCTCCTTCCGTACAACCCCGGTCACTGCCAGGCGTCCGTCGCTGTCGATATTGACTTTGCAAACCGCCGAGGTGGCGGCGGGACCAGGACGCCGTCGGCGTTACGGGTGCACTGTTCCGGTTTGAACTTGTTCGCCCCATGGCTCGTGCCGATGGAGATCGCCAGCGAATCCACTCCGGTCTTGTTCACGAAGTCCTCCACCTCATCCGGGTGGGTGTAGATCGCCTTTGCCGCCTCAACATCGTCCTCGATACCGGCAAGCACGCCAAGCTCGCCTTCAACGGACACGTCGAACCCGTGGGCGTACTCCACCACCTTCTTTGTCAGTGCCACATTCTCATCGTAAGAATGGTGCGACCCGTCAATCATGACAGAAGAGAATCCTGAATCCACGCACCCGAGCACAATGGCCTGCAGCTGTTCGAGATTGTTGAAGTTACTATAACAAAAATGGTCGGTTGGATACAGATACGCCGCCGTTATCCGCCACCTATAGGCGGAAAGACCGCGAGCACTTCACCCGGACGCACGGTATCACTCAGCTTGGCGTGACGGTTCTCAATAAACACGATCGCCGCCTTTTCTTCGGGTATATCGCATGCCGCGAGGATATCCCGTACCGTTTGTGGTTTGGACAGGTCAATCCAATCGGGTATGACGAATTTTTTGCCGAGCCCGGCGAAAAGTTTTATTGTTATTAGGTCGTCCATAGCCTAACCACCGTCTTCATCTTTCCAGAAACCGCGTCTGATCATCGATTCGGCATACTTCTTTAAGACCGTATTGAAAAACTTGATCTTGATCATCGGCGGCGGGTCCGGGCTGTCGACAGCTGTTGCAGAGGTAATGGTAGAGCGCATTGCTTTGTAGGGGCTGTCGCACCTCAACATCGCCCCTACGAGACCCGGCATCGCCCCTGAAAGTACAAGGATAACCGCTCCCCGCACCGGCTCGGTTTCCGGATCATCCACTACCTTGTTGTCCATCATGATGGTCTTTATGTCCTTGTGAGCGGTTTCAGGCTCGATTTCCAGAAGCTCACATACGAATTCATTCACCGTCGAGGCGTTTGTCCGTTCGACATATACTCCGTTCTGGAGCAGGACGGTGACGTCGTGCTGATTGGCGTTATTTGAGTCCACACGGATCATGAAGGGCATCCTTGGTGTTAATCGACAAACCGGATCCCGGCCGGCGGGATCCGGTCATAATATCATGCGAAACCGCTTTCTACCAGTTGAACACCGTGTCAAGCTCGCTGTCAGACACCTGGAAAACGGCGTTGTGGGGCGCCAGCGCCTCTCTCTGGAAATACATCGGAAGACGGTCATGAGCCTCGGTGAACCCTGCGGCTTTGTTGAAATTCCGCTCCTGGGTAAGGACGTCCTTGCCGAGCTGTGCAACACCGTCTGCGGTGAGCTCCGTACCCGTAAACGCGCTGACGAGATCAAGCATAGCCTGAAAGGTCTCCGGCTGATCCATGACTGCGAACGCGATAAAGAGACAGAAACCCGTGGAATCCACAGCCGCTGTGGTGATTTGCAACGACCGGGAGAGCTCCACCTGACCTTCAGGCTTGAGCGGATCCACGTAACCTCCAACCTTCATGATATTTGATGCGATGGCGTACCCTGCGGTGTGATCGGCTCCCATGGTTGTGGTCGCATAGGTAACGCCTATTCCCTGTATCGGCCTTGGATCATAGGCCGGCATCGCCTGCCCCTTCACAACCGGCGCACGCTCTATGCCGAAAGTTTTTGCGGTGACCGCGGCGCCGCCGCCGAGAATCCGTCCGAGGGGAGTTCCAGCCCCCACTTCCTTTACGAGCTTGATCGCTCCCTCACCGTCACCAAACTCTATCACTCCGGCTTCCATGGCGACGGCTATGGTCGCACCCATTTCGATGGTATCGATACCAAAGTCATCATCGAGCCTATCGAGCATGGCGATTGTATCAAGGTCGTCTATACCGCAGTTGGCGCCGTGGGCCCAGACTGTCTCATATTCCACCTGTTTGGTGAGATAATTGCCGTCCTTGTCGTTATATGTGCCCGAACACCTGATGACACAGCCTCTGTGACAGCCGTGCGTCGCAAGGCCGCCGCGCTTCACCTCTAACTCCGCCTGAGTTTCTCCGCTTATCTTCTGTACGCCCTCAAACTGGCCGGAGCTGAAATTGCGGGTGGGATAGCCGCCCGCCTCATTGATGACGTTTGCCAGGACATTGGTACCGTAGGCGGGGAGCCCTTCACCGGTGGTGGGGTTCTTTTTCAGACCGGCCACAAACTCTTTGTTGGCGGCCCGAAATTTCTCCTCATCCACGGGTGGTCTGTTCTTGCAGCCCGAATCATCTATGACAATCGCCTTGACTCCTTTTGCGCCCATGACCGCGCCTACACCGCCCCTTCCGCAGTGTCTCGTCGGTCTGAGCTCTATGTCGGTACATGCTATCGAGGCGGCGGCCATTTTCATCTCTCCGGCCTGCCCTATCGACATGTAGGCTACCTTGTCTCCGTGCTCCTGCTTGAGTTTCTCGACGGTGTCGTAATTTCCGAGCCCCTTCAGCTCATTGGCTTTGACGATATCGACACTGTCCTTGCTGACAACAATTTTGTACAGATCGCCGCTTGTTTCCCCTTCTATCACGATGGCCGAATATCCGGTTCGCGCGTTGACCTGACCGGCCTGACCGCCTGCGTTGGATTCCTTTATACCGCCGGTGAGTGGACTCTTGCAGCCGACGGATATCCTTCCGGATATGGCCGCTGCGGTGCCCGCCATCAAGCCCGGTGCGATAACCAGCTTGTTTTCCACACCCAGCGGGTGACAGAGGGGCGGTACTTCTTCTGAAACAATTTTGGAAGTGAGTGCTCTCCCGCCCAGTCCTGCGTAAGCAGCGCCATCTTCGATAGAATACTCGGGAGTAGCTCCCATTTTAACACGTAGGATCTTGCCCATGGTTCCCTCCATACTTAGAATTGAGATGCACTCCTTTCCAAGCATGGGAGGCGAAACCGTTTCCAGCGTCACCCTATCGGTCTAACTCCATGGCGGGCGCTGTAGGAGCAAAAGACTCGGAGATACTAGGCATTATAATAGCAGTTACGCTGCAGTTGTCAAATTTTTTTATGTATAGCAGCCATTGGAAATCAGGTAGGAGGCGGGATCACTCCCGCCGTCCTCCTACACCACCGTACGTACG
>CAZHXC010000361.1:0-4151 GCA_964536145.1 uncultured Spirochaetales bacterium
CCTTCCAAGCTGATGATGTGGGTTCGATTCCCATCGGTCGCTTTCCGAAGGAGCTAAAAAAGTGAAAATCACGGACGTTAAGCTTTCGGACCCTGTTTACATTCCATTCAGACTGCAAACCGACGCTATCAATACCCTCCCGACGATCCATGCGTATTCCTTCGTGGAATTGCACACCGATGAAGGATTGACAGGCCTGAGCATTACCGGCGGCGGAGAGCTCGATCGTATTCTCATCGAGCAAATATTGAAACCCTACGTCGTAGGCGAAGATCCACTGAACAACGAGAGGATCTGGGAGAAGATGTATTGGGCTACCCTCCAGAACGGCCGGAGGGGCGCCGCAGTCATCGCCATCAGCGCCATCGACATCGCGGTCTGGGACCTGAAGGGGAAGATCCTCAACCAGCCGGTGCACCGGCTTCTCGGCGGACACCGTGACACCGTTCCGTCATACGGAAGCGGTGTGAATCTCAACTATACCGATGACGAGCTCGTAGAAGAAATGGCCGGATACGCCAAGGACGGGTTTGGCATGGTCAAGATGAAGATCGGTATGCGGGACCCCAAGGATGACCTGCGGCGGATCAGGCTCGTACGTGAGGCCATAGGCCCGGATGTTCATCTTGCTCTCGACGTGAACAACGGTTGGAGCTTGAACACTGCAATTCGCATGGCGGACAAGCTGCAGGAGTTCGATATCTACTGGCTCGAGGAGCCGCTACTGGCCGATGAGATCGATAATCTCGCCAAGCTCGCCCGGGAGGTCAATATCCCGATCGCCCTCGGCGAAAACCACTACACCAAGTGGGAGTTCAAAGAGCTGATCGAAAAGGGCGCCGCCGAGATTGTGCAGGCTGATATCGGCAAGTGCGGCGGTGTGACCGAGTTTATCAAGATAGCGGCCATGGCCGACGCATATGGTTTGCCGGTCTGCCCGCACCACACCGAATACATCGATGCACCGCTTGTGGCGGCCGTACCCAACGGGCTGTTTCACGAATACATCAAGGAATGGTTCGAGCCGATGCGGAGGATCTTTGTTGATCCAATCAAACCCGCACATGGGGAGGTATCGCCTCTCGACAAGCCCGGGTTTGGTATCGAGCTCAATCATGCGGAAATTGAAAAGCTGAAAGTGAACGCTAATCCTGAAGGCCTCAAACGCACGGTGAAGAAAGGCTGGCGCTGGCCGCCGTATCTGTAATTGCGGTGGCGTATTTCACCCGGCCCGCTTGCTGCCGTGACGCTCTAATGTGATGCTATGGATATCAAACAACTTTTCGAAGAATACAACCTCGAGCTCGATGACATCCGGTGGTACCTGTCTCACCAGAACGCAGCCCGCTTGCTCGAATACAGAGACAAACAGAAGGAACTCTGCCGTCTGATCTGGTCCGGGAGGCTCGAGGCTGATCTGTACAGGATGGAAGAACGGTTTCTCGCAGAGCTTCAGGAGAAGCTCGATACCCGAAGAGCCGATGAAAGCGAAGTCAGAAAGATCCTTCTCGAGATCGATGCACTGAAATCAAAGAGATAATCAGCTCATCTTCAAGGTTTCTTCCACCGCGTGCCAGGAGAGAGTTGCGCATTTCACTCTGAGGGGAAAGTCAATAACGCCTGAGAGCGCGCTCAACTCGCCCCATTTCTCGAGTGCAGCCCGGTCCGCCTCCCCTCTCATGATTGCCTTGAACTCCTCAATGATGCCTTTCGCCTCTTCAACAGACTTGCCCGCAAGCAACTCACTCATCATCGATGCAGAAGCCACGCTGATCGCACAGCCTCTGCCATCAAACTCAACGCGTTCGATCCGGTTATCCTTCACCACCGCGTGTATCTTCACCGAATCACCGCAGGAAGGATTCTCGTGGACGTTTTCTTCCGGGATAAACGAGAGGTCGGCTGAGTTTCTGGGATTTCTGTAATGATCGAGTATTATCTCCTGATAGAGATCGTCAAACGCCAATTTTGAAAAACTCCCGGCATTCCGCCAACGCCTCAATGAGTATATCGATATCTTCTCTTTCGTTGTACAGATAGAGGCTTGCCCTTGCCGTTGCCGCCACTCCAAGCTTTCGCGTCAGCGGGTGGGCACAGTGATGTCCCGCCCGTATCGCCACGCACCTGCTGTCCAAAAACTGTGCAACATCGTGGGCATGCAGCTCGCCCACGTTGAATGAAAACACACCCGCCCGGTTCAAACGCGGTCCGTAGAGTGTCAGACCGTCTACACTTTCGAGCTTCTCCATCGTGTACGCCGTGAGCGCCTTCTCATGCTCGGCAATTACATCCATGCCGATTTCCTGAAGATACTCCACCGCGGCACCAAGCCCGACGGCTCCGGCGATATTCGGTGTCCCGGCCTCAAACTTGTATGGCGGCTCGTTCCAGACCGCCCTGTCGAGCCACACGGAGGTTATCATTTCACCGCCACCCATGCACGGCTCGAGCCGCTGCAAGTGCTCCTGTTTTCCGTACAGTACGCCAATACCCGTGGGCCCGCACATCTTGTGCCCGGAAAAAACGTAATAATCACAGTCGAGGGAGGACACATCAACCGGGATATGGCCCGCCGCCTGTGCGCCGTCGATCATCACCGGCACGCCCCGGTTATGAGCAAACTCGATGATTCTCTCTACATCGTTTCTCGTTCCAAAGACGTTCGAGATATGCGTAACCGATACAAGCTTGATCCTGTCATCCCACAGCTCTTCCATCGCCTCGTAATCAAGCTCGCCGGTGTCAGTAAAGGGAATGAACCTGAGCTCTAAGTGCCTTTCGGCCGCCGCGAGCTGCCATGGTATGAGGTTGCTATGGTGTTCCATCTCCGTGAGGAGCACCGCGTCACCGGGCGCCATGGTCTTGCACAGGGATTTCGCGAGCACGTTGATTGCCTCGGTAGCACCGTGGGTGAATACGATCTCATTTTCCAGTTCGGCGCCTATGAAACGGGCTACCTTCTTTCTCGCCGCCTCGTAGGCGAGGGTTGCACGCGCTGCAAGGGTATGCTGTGCACGGTGTACGTTCGCGTTATCGTTAAGATAGTAGGAGCTCAACGCCCCTATGACAGCATCAGGTTTCTGGGTTGTTGCTGCACTGTCTAAGTATACGAGCCGCTTCCCGTTCACCTGCTGCTTCAGAATCTGAAAATCTTCAATTCTCATCGTATCCTTCTGTATCGATATATATCACACCGTCCTCAATCTTGACCGGGTACGATGCAACCGGTTTGAATGCGGGGAAACTCCTGACCTCCCCGCTCCGGATGGAGAAACGGGAGCCGTGTTTTGGGCAGTACACCTCATCATCCCATATTTCTCCTTCGGACAACCTCGAATACTCGTGGGAACAGATATCGTCCAACGCATAGATACCATCCTCGAGCCGGAAGAGAGCGTAGGCCTCTCCCTCTATTTCAACCCGCGCCTGCTCGTCTAATTCCGTTTCATCCATTGCACGCACCCACAGCGCCATTGTTCCGTGTTCCTCTGTTCTCAGGCAATAAGCTCCTGTATTCTCGAGCGTATCATATCCTGCGCCTGGACAGGAGCTTTGTGAATCAAATCCTCAAAAAAGCCTGAAATAAGCTCTTCGCGCGCCTGACTGCGGGACAACCCCCTGCTCATCAGGTAGAAGAGGGCCTCTTCATCGAGCCTTCCCGAAGTTGAGCCGTGACTGCACTTCACATCATCCGTTCTGATTTCGAGGCAAGGTATGGAATCCGCCCGCGCTCCGTCATTCAAAATGAGGTTCTTGTTGGTAAGGTATGCGTCGGTGCCCGGGGCTCTTTCATCAACGTTTATGAGCCCCTGGTAGATGCTTCTTCCGCCGCCTGACACCGCTCCCTTGAAGTACGCCCGGCTATCGCTCGCTCTCTGCATGTGATACTGGACCGTCCGCATATCAGCGTGTTGCCCTTCTTTTGTGTAATAGACGCCGTCGAGATACGCCTCAGCACCGGAGCCGTCAACAAATACCTCGCTCCTCGTTTTTGTAAGCTTTGCGCCGGTGTATGACTCAAAGGAGTGGAGCTTCGAGTAATTGCTCAAGAAAAACCTGAGCTGCCCGAAGAAACGTTCCGATTCCTCAATCCTTTGGATATTGGTAAACTCGAGCTCAGCGCCGTCATCGAGACTTGCTGAAACCCCTGT
>CAZHXC010000362.1:0-4142 GCA_964536145.1 uncultured Spirochaetales bacterium
CGAGTAGACGCGCGTAAGGTCGACAGAGAGGACGCCCCAATAACAGAGGCTGAGAGGTGTCCGTCCTGAACGCGTTGAAAACCCCTCCCGAGTTGCGGGCTGAAAGCAATACAGAAGCAAGTAAGCCCGGCCGGCATCCCGCCGTAATCGGGTTAATGAAGTGTCCCGCTCTTCCTGAGTGTGGAAACAGGGTGGAACCGCGGAGAGCCTTTTTGAGCTTTTCGTCCCTGAAGCACCATGTGCGAAAAGGACGGAGGTTATGAGGGCTCTTTTTTTGTCCGCGGCAGTATACCCGCTGGCCAAAAACAAAAGCCTGCCATTCACACCACGGGTCTGAACTTCGCGCAAACGCGGCGATAATCGTCGTCTCATTACACTACAGAGGAGATAAAAATGGCACAGGATGAAAGGCTTTTGAAAATACGACATTCCATGGCACACGTTATGGCTGAAGCGGTTATGGAGAAGTTTCCCGGTGCAAAGTTCGCTATAGGACCGGCTATCGAGGAAGGATTCTATTACGATTTTGATCTCCCTCGAGCGCTCAATCCGGAAGATCTCGATGAAATATCGGAAAGGATGAAGGAAATAATAGAAGGAGATCATGAGTTTATTCGGGAAGTAATCGATAAGAAACAGGCAAAGAGACTGTTTAAAGACCAGCCGTACAAGCTCGAGCTTCTCAAGGATATTCCCGCAGATGACGAGGTCTCCCTCTACAGGCAGCACGGGTTTACCGATCTCTGCCGCGGCCCTCATGTGGAGAGCACCGGCAAACTCAACGAAAACGCGTTCAAACTCCTCTCGATTGCCGGGGCATACTGGCGTGGAAAGGAGACCAACCCCATGCTCCAGCGGATCTATGGTACCGCATGGGAGAGTCCAAAGGAGTTGCGTTCGTATCTGAACGATCTCGCGGAGAGGGAGAAACGGGATCATCGCAAGCTCGGCAAGGAACTCGATCTGTTCTCAGTGCACGAAGAAGCCGGGCCGGGTCTGGTGTACTGGCACCCGATGGGCGGCCGTATCAGGCAGGAAATTGAGGACTACTGGCGGGAAGGGCACAGAAAGAACGGCTATGAGCTGCTGTTTACCCCGCATCTTGGAAAGTCGTGGTTGTGGCAGACTTCCGGGCACCTCGATTTTTACAGTGAGACCATGTATTCACCCATGGAGATTGAGGGAACCGATTACTACATAAAGCCGATGAACTGCCCGTTTCATATCATGATATATAACGACAGGCTCCGATCGTATCGTGAGCTTCCGCTCCGCTGGGCGGAGCTCGGGACGGTTTACCGGTTTGAGCGGTCCGGAGTACTCCACGGTCTCTTGCGGGTTCGCGGTTTTACTCAGGATGATGCGCACATCATCTGTTCGCCGGAGCAGATAGAGGATGAGATATCTGAAGTCCTTCGCTTTTCTCTCTCCATCCTCAACACTTTTGGTTTTGAGGATATCAAGGCGTATCTCGCAACCAGACCGGAGAAGAGCGTAGGCGATAACGCCTCCTGGCGGACCGCTCAGGAATCGTTGAAGAAGGCGATAGACAGGCACGGCCTCGAGTATGAAATGGATGACGGCGGAGGCGCCTTCTACGGACCCAAGATCGATCTCAAGATCAAGGACGCGCTCAAACGAGAGTGGCAGCTCACCACCATACAGTTCGACTTCAACGAGCCCGAACGCTTTGATATGACCTTTGTCGATTCCGATGGCAAGGAAAAACGGCCGTTTATGGTTCACCGGGCGCTGTTCGGGTCAATTGAACGATTTTTCGGCATACTGATAGAGCACTACGGCGGGGCGTTCCCCGTCTGGCTGTCCCCGGAACAGGCTGTGGTTATACCCGTGGCGCCTGCGTTCAACGACTATGCCGGTAAGGTATGTTCGCGTCTCACGGAGGCTGACATCCGCGCAAGGCTCGATGACAGCGATCAGCGGATGAACGCCAAGATCAGGAATGCCCAAAATCTCAAGATTCCGTACATGCTGATTGTGGGAGAGCAGGAGGAGAGCAATGACGCCGTGTCGCTGCGGCTGAGAAGCGGTGAACGCAGGAACGAGTTGCCGGTAAAAGAGTTCGTGGCCATGGCCATTGAAAAGATACGGAACAAAGAGGTGGAATAACATGGCAGAAACGGAAAAGAAGCTTGCCCGCCTGAAGGAGATCGACCGGAACATTGTCCATCTGGAACACATTATCGCGGCTATGGACTGGGACCAGCAGACCTACATGCCGGCCGCATCGAGCGATGCACGGGCTGACCAACTCGCGCTGTTGGAGAGCGTCGCGCATCAGCGCAACACATCCACTGAAATAGGGGAGCTTCTCGGTTTCTTTGGCGCTGATGACGAACACCCGGAAGGCGCCACTGATGGCTTGGGGGAACGCGACCGGGCGTTTGTCCGGGAGGTATACAGAAGATACAGCAAGCTGGTAAAGCTGCCTGAGACGCTTGTCACGGCGTTTGCAAGGGAGCGGAGCCGCGCGCAATCTGTGTGGGTGAAGGCGAAAGGAGATGACAACTTTCCGGTATTTTCACCCAACCTCGAGAGACTCATCGGTCTGTGTCGGGAGATTGCCGAATGCTACGGTTACACCGAACACATCTATGACGCGCTCTTGGACACCTACGAGCCCGGGATGAAATCTTCGGAAGTCACCGATGTGTTTGCCACGGTTGCTGAATCTCTCAAGCCGTTGGTTGGTGCGATTGCCGATTCACAACAGGTGCGATCGGATTTCCTCGAGCGCGAGTATCCCGCTGAACTTCAGGGGCAAATCGGCAGAGAGATAGTTGCAGATATCGGGTTCGATTTTGAACGGGGCAGGCTCGATGTTTCTCCGCACCCATTTACAACGACCCTCGGTCCGCATGACATCAGGCTCACAACGAATTACAGTCCCAACTACCTCCCGAAAAGTCTGTTCGGTTCGATTCACGAGGCGGGTCATGGTATGTACGAGCAGGGCGTCTCGGAGGAGTTTCACGGAAGCGTGCTGGGCGAAGCCGCTTCACTCGGCATCCATGAGTCCCAATCCCGTTCGTGGGAAAACATAGTCGGCAGGAGCCTAGCCTTCTGGAAGCGATACTATCCGCGGCTGGAGCAGCTCTTTCCTAAACAGCTTTCAGACGTCACCCTGGAGGAGTTCTACCGCGGGATCAACAGGGTTGAGCCCTCCTGTATCCGTATCGAGGCGGATGAAGTGACCTACAACCTCCACATCATTTTGCGTTTTGAGCTGGAAATGGCGCTCCTCGCAGGCGATTTGCCCGTGAAAGATCTGCCCGCCGCCTGGAACGACAGGATGAAGGAGCTTGTCGGCATTACCCCTGCAAGCGATAGCAAAGGGGTGCTGCAGGATATTCACTGGTCGGCAGGTCTTTTTGGATATTTCCCGACGTACGCGCTTGGCAATCTCTACGGAGCGCAATTTGCGGCAACAATCAGAGAACGGGTAGGGGATCTCGACGCCAGGCTGGAGAACGGCGATTTCTCACCGGTCTTGTCGTGGCAGCGCGAACACATCCATTCGCACGGAAGGATGTACAGTGCAGGCGATCTTTGTGAAAAAGCGACCGGTAAACGTCTGGATCCTACGTATTTTGTGAAGTATCTCAACGGTAAGTTTAAGCAGATATATGGGCTGTAGCGGATCCTTCGTAACAAGCTATTTTTTCTGGGCCATTCTCTCGGGTCTCTTTGTGGGATTTGGATTGAGCAGACTCCTGCGGTTACCCGCACGGTCTGATGTTGACGCGAGGCATTGGAAGTGGATCATGTTTTCGCTCTACATGTCCGCGGGTGTGGTGCTCGCCCTGTGTGCGGCATTTATCCCTTCTTCATTTTGTTCGGTCCCGCGCAGAGCGCGTGTGAGCCCGGATTTTCTCGACATGCGTATTCTGGCAACCGCCGGAGGTGCGGCAATTGCGGGGTTGCTTGGGCTTCGGTTCAAGCGGATTGTGGGGCTGCCGCTTCTTTTTCTCACAATTATCGGAATAAGTGCAATTCCCGTTCTGCGCTATCCGTGGCAGCGGCTCGAACCGGGAGAACCGGTGGCGGAGCTCAGGGTGCTCTCAGTGGCGAACGGTAAGCGCAGCCTGGAGTTTACCCCCGCAGGCGGTGACACATATTTT